>NZ_JBFBGK010000093.1:0-34294 GCF_040684615.1 Streptomyces sp. NPDC089919 | reverse complement strand
CACGGCGAAGCCGCGAAGTCCCAGGGGTGGGCCTGCCGCAGGGCCTGCAGGCCGCCCCCGTCAAGCGACGCGGGGACCCACACATCCCGACCGCCCGCCCTGCGGTTGCCGCTGCGCGGAGCAGACCCCACCCCACCCCTTCCCGAAACCGGTGGGCGCCGCCCCCGGAGCCCCCGCGCCTCAAACGCCGGCGGGGCTGGGTAAGGGAGACAGCGGGGCTCCGCCCCGACCCCCGCGCCTCAAACGCCGGCGAGGCTGGGAGGGGAGGGCCGGAGGAGACAGTGGGGCGCCGCCCCGAGCCCCGCACCGCCGCTCCGCGACGGTCGCCTCAAACGCCGGCGAGGCTAGTAAAGGGGAACAGCGGGGCGCCGCCCTGGCACCGCCCCCGGAGCCCCCGCGCCTCAAACGCCGGCGGGGCTGGAAGGTACGGACGGTCGCCTCGAACTCCCCCAGCTACCGCTGGGAGGTGCCCCCGGCGGGGCTGGAGGAGGGGTACAGACGGGCTGAAAGGCGGGCGGGGTTCTGCCCTGGCAGTGCGTCCCGTGGCGTCAAGGGGCGAGGGGTTTCCGGCCCCGCCCGCCGGCCACGTCCGCGCGGTCTGCCGCTGCCGTGCCGTCCAGCCAGCCGGCTTCGTCCACGGCGCCGCGGAGGCGGGTGGTCGTGGTGCGGGGGAACATCTCCTCGGCGCGGGAGGTGACGGCCACGTCGCGGGCCGCGAGCACCGGCAGCAGCGCGCCCCCGGCGGCCTCCGCCTCGACCACCTGCTCGGCCGCCTTGGCCAGCCGGTGGCCGACCCGGCTCGCGTAGGCGAGGAAGAACGACTGCCGGAAGGTCTTGGTCCGCTTACGTCCGCCGGCCCGCTGGCCGGCCTCGGCCCGGGTCATCGCGGCGGTGCCCTGCACGAGCAGCGACGCGTGCAGCAGCTCGACCGCCTCCAGGTCCCCCTCGAAGCCCACCACCGTGGAGAAGCCGAAGCCGGAGTTCCACACCGCCTGGCAGCGGTTGGCGGTGGCGACCGCGTCCAGGAGTACCGCCTTGGCCTCCTCATACGGCGGCTCGACGCCGATCCGGCAGGCCCCCGGCCGCTGCCCGGGCCGGGCCAGCGCGGCCTCGTCCAGGGTGTGCCGGGCCATCAGCTCCTGGGCCTTGGCGCTCAGCGCCTCGGCCTCCTCCGGATAGGTGGTGGCCTCCGCCTTGGCCAGCAGGGCCCGGATCCGCCCCAGCGTCTTCGGGTCGCCGTGCTCCAGCGCGACACCGGCCAGCGGGTCCCCCGGTACCGGCCCGACCGGTTCCACCCCGGGCAGCCGGACCAGCAGCCGCAGCGCCTCCAGCACCGCGGTGGCCAGGCTGAACCGGTCCGCCGACTCGCGGGCCGCGAGCCCGGGCGCGTACCGCTCGTCGCTCCCCCACCACACCTCGGCCCCGCCGAGCTCGGCCAGCTGGGCCCGCCACCGCTCGGAGAGCCGCGCCGCCGGGTAGCGCCGCCCCTCGGCCGCGATCAGGTCCAGGACCAGGCGCTCGTGCAGGCCGTCCAGGTCCCGCCGAACCAGCCGCAGGACGTCGGCCGGCTGCCAGCCGCGCTCCCAGGCCCGGCGGACGTACTCCGCACCGCGGGCCAGCAGCTGCCGGCCGGTCTCCGGCCAGGCCCCGGCGTCGGCCGCGAGCAGCGAGGCCCCGGTGTCGAGGCCGCCGTCGTCCTGGGAGGAGAGGGCGGCGGCGAGGGCGCGGTCAACGGTGTCGGTCACGCCCGTCAGCCTCGCACGCGGGCCGCCCGGGCCGCCGGGCGGCATCCGGAACCCATCCGGAACCCGCGGCCGAAGCCCCGTCCACACCCTGTGGACAGTCGCGGCGCGTCGGCCGGGGCGGTGTGGTCCGGCCACACCCCGGACGGCCCGGACGGCCCCGCCACGCCGCCCCGGCCCCCGGACGGTGGTGGCGGGGCGACTGCCCCGGCCCCCACCAGGGTGACCCGCACACCTTCTGGCCAGCAGGGTCCGCGCGCGAGCCTGGGCGACGGGCCGCACGGGGCGGCCCCTCGCCCAGGAGGGAACACGATGGACCAGGTCCTCTGCCCGACCAGGCCGCAGGCGGGAGCGCCGCGGGTGCCGCGCCGGCGCAGTGCCCCGCTCCCGCCCGGCCCGCGCAGGGACGTGCGGGCCGACGGCCCCGGCCGGACCGACACCGTCGGCACCGGCACCGGCACCGGCGGGGAGCCGCGCGACACCGCCGGCACCCAGGCGCGGGCGCTGCGCCGCCAGGAGGCCGCCGACGAGCTGTGCGGTTCGCTGTTCGCCTCCATGCCCCGGCGCGACCAGCGCCAGAAGGGCGAGCAGTACCTGCGCGGGCTGCTGCTGGCGGAGGGCCGCAAGTCCATCCGGAACATCGCCGGGTCCTTCGGGCAGTCGGCACTGGAGCAGAGCCTCCAGCACTTCATCTCCAACTCGCCCTGGGACTGGATGCCGGTGCGGGCCGCACTGGCCTCGTACGCGGCGCGGCTCGGCGCCCCGCACGCGCACGTGGTGCGGCAGCTGTCCATCCCCAAGACCGGCGAGCAGTCGGTGGGCGTGGACCGCTCCTACGACCCCGAGCTCGGCCAGATGGTCCGGGGCCAGCAGGCCTTCGGGGTCTGGCAGGCCTCCGAGGCGGTGAGCACCCCGGTGAACTGGCGGCTCTTCCTGCCCGAGAGCTGGATCGAGGACCTGCCGCGGCGGCACCGGGCGGAGATCCCGGCGGAGTTCACGGCCGAGACGCTGGAGCAGTGCGCGGTCTCGGCGGCCCTGGAGGCCGCCGCCCTGGCCGGCGGCCCCGGCGGCCGGGTCCGGCCGGTGGTGCTGGACCTTCCCCTCCAGCGCCCCGGCCCGGCCCTGCACCGGCTGGCCGCGGCGGGGGTGCCCGCGCTGGTCCGGGTCCGCGAGGAGAGCCGCTTCACGGTCGAGGACCCGGCGCTGCCCGGCTTCGGGGCCGGGCCCCGCTCGGCGGGCCGGATCCTGGCCTCGGTCCGCGGGCTGCGCCGGCCGGCCGGCTGGCTGGACCCGCAGCGGCCGGGCGGCCGCCGGATGGCGCTGGTGACCACGGTCAAGGTGGCGCTGCCCGGGGCGGCCGCGGCCACCGCGGGCCGGCCGGGCGACGGGCTGCTGCTCTTCGGCGAGTGGTCCGACCCGCGCGGCGAGCCGGACCGGATCTGGGTGGCCGGCACCCGCGCCGCGCACCCCGAGGCGCTGCTGCGCACCACGAAGCTGACCGCCCGGGTGGACCGGGACCTGGCCCGGGTGGGCGAGGGTGCGGGACTGCGCGACTTCGAGGGCCGGTCCTTCTGCGGCTGGCACCGGCACATCACCCTGGCCTCCGCGGCCCACGCCATCACGATGGCGGCCGACGGCCGACTCTGACCCCCGCGGGCCGGGTCAGTCCTCCGCGGCGGCCGGGGGCTCCGGGCGCCGGTCCGGGGCCGGCTTGCGGCGCAGCAGCTGCCGGGTCTGGTACAGCCGCAGCGCCAGCTGGAGCTCGAGGGCCGAGGACGGGTCCTGCCAGTGCGGGCCGAGCAGTTCGGTGAGCCGTTCCAGCCGCCGCGAGACGGTGTTGGCGTGCAGGCTCAGGATGTTCGCCGCCCGGGTCGGGCTGCCCTGGGAGGCGAAGTACGCGCCGAGGGTGCGCACCAGCTCGGCTTCGCGCTGCCGGTCGTACGCGAGCACCGGGCCGAGGGTGGACTCGATGTACCGGTCCACGTCCAGGTCCTCGGCGAGCAGCATGCCGAGGAAGCCCAGCTCCTCGGTGGCCGCCGCGCTGCCCGCGCCACCGACCGCGATCACCGCGTCGAGGCAGCGCCGCGCCTCCTGGTGGACCTCCGGGACGGCGGCCAGCTCCCGGGCCGGGCCGGCCGCGCCGACCGAGACCGGCTTGCCGAGCAGCGCGGAGATCTCCCGGTGGGCGTTCTCGGCGGCGCGGGAGGCGTTCTCCTCGGGCAGCAGCAGCACGATGCAGCCGTCGTGGACGGTCTTGAGCCCGCCGGTGCGGTAGGCGTACGAGGAGGCCCAGACCACGGCCTGGCCCAGTTCGCTGCCGTCCGGCCGGACCGCCAGGACGGTGTACGGCCGGGCCGGGTCGATGCCCAGCCGGCGGGCCCGCTCGGCGAGCTTGCGCCGGGCGTGCGGGGCGCCGGCGAGCAGGTCGTCGAAGAGCTCGTCGCGCACCGGCCCGGCGGCGACCGCGGCGCTGCGCTGGAGCAGCAGCATCAGCGCGACGGCCCGGCCGGCGAAGTCGAGGAAGCCCGCCTGCTCGGGGGTGAGCGGTTCGGCGCACTGGAGCAGCAGGATGCCCAGCTCCTGGCTGCCCGCCAGGGCGGGGGTGGCCCAGAGGGCACCGGGGCCGCTCCCGGTGACCGGTACGGGGGTGCGGGCGGCCAGTGCGCTGAGCGCGGCCTTGAGCACCGCGGGCTCGTCGGGGCGGTCCAGCTCGCCGGTGGCGGCCAGGCACTGGCCGAGCGAGTCGTGGACGGCGACGGTGCCGCCGAGTGCGTCGGCGGTGGCCTTGGCGACCTCGGCCATGTCCGCCCCGTCCAGCGCCAGCGCGGCCAGCCGGTCCCGGGCGGCGGACAGGGCCAGCAGGCTCCCGGTCCGGGCCCGCTCGCGGACGTTCTCCTGCTCCAGCCGGGCCGCCTCGGACTGGATCCGGTCCAGCAGCCGGGCCTTCTCCAGGGCGACCGCGGCCAGGTCCGCCAGCGAGCGCAGCAGGCTGACCTCGTCGGGGGTGAAGTGCCGCAGGTTGCGGTCGGCGCCGTAGAGCGCGCCGACGGTGGTCGAGCCCAGGCTCATCGGCACGGCGATGATGGCCCGCAGGCCCTCGGCGCGGACCACGTCGTCGATCCGGTCCGAGTGCGGGAAGGCGCTGTCGTTGAGGTAGTCGGCGGTCCAGAAGGGGGCCCGGCGGTCCTGGGCCACCTCGCCGAGGCCGTGGCCCTCGTCGATCCGCAGGCCGACGTTGAAGACGGTGGTCTCGCCCTGCGAAGAGTGCACGTAGCTGCCGCCCTCGGGCTTGCGCAGGCTGATGTACGCCATGTCGAAGCCCAGCAGCCGGCGGGCCCGGCCGGTGATGACGTTGAGCAGCCCGTCCAGGTCGCTGGGGGAGGCGATGTCGCGGGCGGTGTCGACCAGGGCGGCCATGGCGGCTTCGCGGCGGCGGCGCTCCTCGGCGGAGGCCTGGACGGCGGACGCGAGCTGGACCGCCTGCTCGAGCGCGGCCAGCCGCTCGGGGTCCGCGCCCTGGCTCCGGGCGGTGCGCAGCAGCCCCTCGAAGGCCGTCTTGGGGGCCTCCTGGGCGAGGAGACTCAAAATGGCCAGCGCGTCGGCGTCACCGGATGGCTGTCCGGGCGGGCGGCTGGATGACTCGACCGGCAGTTCCGGCACTGGCAACGCCCCCCGGCGCAAGCAAAATTTCAGTCAAAAGTATTTGGGATCTTAAGATAAGATCCCAGGAGCGGTCAAGACCGGTTCGAGCCCTTGGGAATGTGTCCGCGACACCTTTTCCCAGGTCTCGAGTGTTACCTGGCCACCTTCCAGGGGTTCATGCCGTCGGAAACGATGCAATTGGGGAATCCGGGGCCAGCCGCACCCGGTGGTGAAGAAGGGGTGGGCATGACGGAGATCCGGAGCTACCGGAAGTCTCTGGAGCGCAGCCGCGCTGCTCGCACCCGGCATGACCGGCCGAAAACGTTCGACATGTTCGGCAGCGAGTGGGACCTGCTGGACGACGTGTTCGCGCCGCCGTTCAGCCGCTCCACCGGCGTGGCCATGGAACTCCTCGGCCTCGGCTCCGAGCGCAGCCCTCAGAAGGGCTCGTTCCTGGAGATCGGCTGCGGCACCGGGGTGGTCGCCGTGACCGCCGCGATGCTGGGCTGCGACCGGGTGGTGGCCGCCGACATCAACCCGGAGGCGGTGCGCAACACCGCCCTCAACGCCCGCCGGCACCAGGTCGAGGACCGGCTCCGCGCGGTGCACAGCAACGTCTTCGACGACCTGGACCCGCAGGAGCGGTTCGACGTCGTCTACTGGCACTCCAACTTCGTCCTGGGCCCCGAGGACCTGACCTACGAGTCCGTCCACGACCAGGCGTACGTCGACGCCGGCTACCGCTCGCACACCCGCTACCTCGCCGGGGCCACCGACCGGCTGGCCCCCGGGGGCCGCGCCCTGCTGCACTTCAGCGACCGCGGGGACATCCCCCGGCTGCACGAGCTGGCGCACCGGCTGGGCCGGGAACTGCACATGGTCGCCGGGCGCGCGGACCGGGACGGCGAAGAAACGATCGCGCACATCCTGTACGAGGTGCGGGCCACGGCCTGAGCCGGCGGACCGCGTGAGACAGCCGGCCAGCTCCACCGACAGCAGCACGGGACCGACGGTGCGTACCCTCCTCATCGACAACTACGACTCCTTCACCTACAACCTCTTCCACTACCTGGCGGAGGTGAGCGGGCACGAGCCCGTGGTGCTCCGCAACGACGACCCGGCCTGGCACCCCGGCCTGCTCGAGGACTTCGACAACGTCGTCCTCTCCCCCGGCCCCGGGCACCCCGGTGTCCCGGCCGACTTCGGGATCTGCCGGGAGGTCCTGGAGACCGCCGACCTGCCGGTGCTCGGGATATGCCTCGGCCACCAGGGCATGGCGCTGCTGCACGGCGCCACCGTCGACCGCGCGCCCGAGCCGCGGCACGGCCGGATATCCGCCGTCGAGCACACCGGCGAGGGGCTGTTCGCCGGCCTGCCCAGCCCCTTCGACGTGGTCCGCTACCACTCGCTGGCCGTCACCGACCTGCCCCCGGAGCTGACCGCGACCGCGTGGACCGCCGACGGGGTGCTCATGGGCTTCCAGCACACCGAACGCCCTTTGTGGGGGCTCCAGTTCCACCCCGAGTCGGTACTCACCCGGCACGGCCACGACCTGCTCGCCAACTTCCTGCGGCTGAGCGGCGACTGGCACGCCCGGCGCGGCGCCCGGCCCGCCGGCGGCCGCACCACCGCGCCGGCCCCCGGCACCGGCCTGCTGCCGGACCCCGTCGACGGGCCGCCCTCGCGCAAGCTGCGGGTGCTCGCCGAGCACCTGGTCACCGACTGGCCCGAGGAGGCGGCCTACCAGCACCTCTTCGGCGGCTCCGGGCACGCCTTCTGGCTGGACGGCAGCCGGCCCGACGACGACGCCGGCCGCTTCTCCGTGATGGGCGACGCCTCCGGTCCGCTGGCCCGGATCGCCGAGGCCGACGTGACCAGCGGGACCGTGACCGTACGCTCGGCCGCCGGCCGGGAGGTGGTGAGCGGTCCCTTCCTCGACTGGCTGGACCGGGACCTGCGCTCCCTCTACACCGAACTCCCGGACCTGCCGGGCCCGTTCGCCCTCGGCTGGGTGGGGTACCTCGGCTACGAGCTCAAGGCCGAGTGCGGCGGCAGCGCGGCCCACCGCTCCGAGGACCCGGACGCCACCCTGGTCTTCGCCGACCGGGCGCTGGTCTTCGACCACCTCACCGGCACCACCACCCTGCTCGCCCTGGCCGAGGACGGCGACGAGCGGGCCGCCCGCCGCTGGCTGACCGGCACCGCGGCGACGCTGCGGGGGCGGGCGCCGGGTACGGGCACGGGAGCGGACGAGGACTGCGGTACGGGGACGGGCGCGGACGCCCGGACCGGTGGGGGCACCGCACCGGTCCCGCGCCCGCGGGAGGGTGCGGACGCGCCCGCCGGCCGGATCACCGGCGAGCTGCGGCTGCGCCACGACCACGACGCCTACCTGCGGCTGATCGCCGACTGCCACCGCGAGATCGCGGCCGGCGAGACGTACGAGGTCTGCCTGACCAACATGATCGAGGCGGCCGGGGACCTGGACCCCTGGGCCGGCTACCGCTTCCTGCGCCGGCTCAGCCCGGCCCCGTACGGCGCGCTGCTGCGCTTCGGCGACCTCTCGGTGCTCAGCACCTCCCCCGAGCGGTTCCTGCGGATCGGCGCGGACGGCCGGGCCGAGTCCAAGCCCATCAAGGGCACCCGGCCGCGCGGCGCCACCCCGGACCAGGACGCGGCCCTGGTCGCGGACCTGCTGACCAACGAGAAGGACCGCGCCGAGAACCTGATGATCGTCGACCTGGTCCGCAACGACCTGGGCCGGGACGCGGTCATCGGGTCGGTCGACGCCTCCGAGATCTTCCGGGTCGAGAGCTACGCCACCGTCCACCAGCTGGTCAGCACGGTCCGGGCCCGGCTGCGCCCGGACCGCTCGGCCGTCCGGTGCGTGCGCTCCGCCTTCCCGCCCGGCTCGATGACCGGCGCCCCCAAGATCCGCACCATGCAGATCATCGACACCCTGGAGGCGGGCCCCCGGGGCGTCTACTCCGGCGTCATCGGCTACTTCTCCCTCTCCGGGGCCGCCGACCTGAGCGTGGCCATCCGCACCGCGGTAATCACCCCGGGGCGGGTCCGGTACGGCGTCGGCGGGGCGATCGTCGCCCTCTCCGACCCGGAGGAGGAGTACGAGGAGACGGCCGTGAAGTCCGCCCCCCTCCTGGCCCTCACCGCCACGGCCTTCCCGGACCGCCGCGCCGGGGGCTGAGCCCGGGCGGGGGTCAGGCGGTGACGCCGCCGTCCGCGACCAGGTCGTGGCCGACCACGAAGCTGGCCGCGTCGGAGGCGAGCCACAGCACGGCGTCGACCACCTCGCGGGTGTTGCCGATCCGCCCGATCGGGACGGCGTCCTTCAGCCGGGCCGCGCGCGCCGCGTCGTCCTCGCCGGGCCGCAGCGACATCGGCGTCTCGGTGGCCCCCGGGCTCACCGAGTTGATCCGGATCCCGTCCTTGATGTGGTCCAGGGCGGCGACCCGGGTCAGCACGCTCACCGCGGCCTTGGAGGCCGCGTAGGCCGCCAGGCCCGGGCGCCGGCCGTGGTAGCCGATGTTCGACGAGGTGTTGACGATGGTCCCGCCGCCGTGGCTGCGCATGTGCTGGATCTCGTGCTGCATGGAGAGCAGCACCCCGGTCAGGTTCACGTCCAGCACGGCCTGCCAGTCGGCCAGGTCGAGGTCGCCGACCGGGGCGGGACGGCCGAAGATGCCGGCGTTGTTGTGGGCCACGTGCAGGCCGCCGTGCCGGTTGACGGTGATCTCCACCAGCCGGGCCATGTCCTCGGGCCGGGTGACGTCCGCGGTCACGGCGCTGGCGAGGCCGCCCTCCTCGGTGATCAGCCGCACCGTCTCGGCGATGGACTCGGCCCGGACGCCGGAGGCCACCACGACCGCGCCCTCCCGGGCGAAGCCCCGGGCGCTGGCCCGTCCGATACCGGATCCGGCCCCGGTCACCAGTACGACCTTGCCTGCAAACCGCTCGGTCATCGACCACTCCTCGCTCACCGCCGGTCTCCGCCGACCGGCCCTGCCCCGAGGGCGACGGGATCCGCGGCCATCCGGAGGCGCCGGGCGGCCGAGCCCCCCGACCCGACCACCACGGCGCCTTCGCGCGGACCGCGTGGCACGAAGTGCCTCCCCCTGATCCCCGCCCCCGATGCCCGGACTCTCACACGGTGAGTCACCACGCGGCAACGCTGGGCGGACACTAAGTCAGGTGCGTACCAATCCATCCCCCCAGCTCAGCCCCCTCGCAGCCACGGCGCAGCCGGGCCGGGCGGCCGCAAAGGGGGCGCGTGGGCGTGGCTTCGGGGGGGGTGTCAGAGGGGGGTGGCAGACTCGTACGTGTGCGCGATCGTTGGGCTCTCGGCGAGATGGGGGACGGGGGCGTCCAGACCGTCCCCCTCACCCCCACCGGCCGGCCCGACGGCCCGGTCCGGACCTCCCCCGACCTCGCCACCGCCGTCCGCGAGGCCCCCGCGGCCACCCGCTGGGTCTGGCGGTCCACCGCCGCGGTCTACCCCCGCCTCCTCGCCGAAGGCATCCGCATCGAGCGCTGCTACGACATCGAGGACGCCGAGCTCCTGCTCCTCGGCCACGAGGGCCGCTCCGGCGAACCCCGCTCGGCCGCCGCCGCCTGGGCCCGCCTCACCGGCGCCCCCGTACCGCCGGATCCGCCCCAGCGCCCGGCCGAGCCGGGGAACCAGTCCTCGCTCTTCGAGGACCTGGGCCCCCGCGCCGCCCCCCTCGGCTTCGACGCCCTGCTGGAGGTCTACGCCGACCAGCTCCGCCGCCACGACGCCACCGCCCGCCCCGACCGGATGCGGCTGCTCACCGCCGCCGAGTCGGCCGGCTTCCTGGTCGCCGCCGAGATGAACCGCGCCGGTCTGCCGTGGCGGGCCGACGTCCACCGCGCCCTGCTCACCGACCTGCTCGGCGACCGGTACGCCGGCCGCGGCGAGCCGCGCCGGCTGGCCGAGCTGGCCGACGAGGTGTCCCGGGCCTTCGGCCGCCGGGTCCGCCCCGACCTCCCCGCCGACGTGATCAAGGCCTTCGCCGGGGCCGGCATCAAGCTCCGCTCCACCCGCCGCTGGGAGCTCCAGGAGGTCGACCACCCGGCCGTGGAGCCCCTGATCGCGTACAAGAAGCTGTACCGCATCTACACCGCCCACGGCTGGAGCTGGCTCCAGGACTGGGTCCACGACGGCCGCTTCCGTCCGGAGTACGTCCCCGGCGGCACCGTCACCGGCCGCTGGACCACCAACGGCGGCGGCGCCCTGCAGATCCCCAAGGTCATCCGCCGGGCGGTGGTCGCCGACCCCGGCTGGCGGCTGGTGGTCGCGGACGCCGACCAGATGGAGCCCCGGGTGCTCGCCGCGATCTCCCGCGACCCGGGCCTGATGGAGGTGGCCGGCCACCCCGGCGACCTCTACAAGGCCGTCTCCGACCGGGCCTTCGCCGGCGACCGCGAGATGGCGAAGCTGGCCGTGCTCGGCGCGGTCTACGGCCAGACCTCCGGGGACGGCCTGAAGAACCTCGCCGCCCTGCGCCGCCGCTTCCCGCTGGCCGTCGGGTACGTCGACGAGGCCGCGAAGGCCGGCGAGGAGGGCCGGCTGGTCCGCACCCACCTGGGCCGCACCTGCCCGCCCGCCCACCGTCCCGACGAGGACGACGAGGCGGGCCTGCCGCAGGACGAGGACCGCGACCGGACCCCGGGGTACGCCTCCTCCGACGCCCGCGCCCGCGGCCGGTTCACCCGCAACTTCGTCGTCCAGGGCAGCGCCGCCGACTGGGCCCTGCTGGTGCTCGCCGCGCTCCGGCAGGCCGTCGCCGGGCTCCGGGCCGAGCTGGTCTTCTTCCAGCACGACGAGGTGATGCTGCACTGCCCCGCCGAGGAGGCCCCCCGTGTCGCGGCGGCCATCGGCGAGGCCGCCGACCTGGCCGGCCGCCTCGCCTTCGGCGACACCCCGGTCCGCTTCCCCTTCACCACCGCGGTGGTCGAGTGCTACGCGGACGCCAAATAGGGCGGCGGCCAGCGGGGCGGCCCGGCCGCCCCGCCCCGTCCTAGCCGGTCACCCACGTGGGGCTGAGGGCGATCGCCCGCAGCTGCGCGATGCTCAGGGCCGGCGCCTCCCGGGTGGCCGCGGAGCTCTGCGAACCGGAGTTGAAGGCCGACACCACCACCCGCAGCCCGTCCGGCCGGATCGTGTCGACGGTCCACCACACGACCCCCGTGCCGCCCTTCTCCCCCGGCTTCTGTTCCCACTTGACCTTGGTGCCGTCCGGCAGGGTCGAGACGTTGTCCCCGGTGAAGAGGTCTCCGGCGACGTCCCCCATCCGGGGCTGGACGTTGATCTGCACCAGCGTCCTGCCCTTGCCGTCGTCGACCACGGCGAAGGTCGCGCCGCCGCCGTCGTCCCCGCCCTTCTCCACCACCGTCAGCCCCTTGGGGAGCAGCGACAGGAAGCGCCCCTCGATGTTCCCGACGCCGCCGCCCGGGTCGACGTTCTCGGGCTGCGGGGCCGGCAGGTCGGCCAGCGCCGGCCGCCACCGGGGCGAGGAGACCAGCGCCTTCAACTGCTCGGGGCCCAGCGGCGGATTGGTCCGCGAGGTCTGCGCGCCCTTCTCGGCCGGGGCGTTGTACTCGCTGGCGTCGATCAGGTACCCCTCCGGCGTCGTCAGGGTCGCCCGCCAGGACTTGGTGTCCTCGCGCTTGTCCGGGTACTCGTAGCCCTGGAAGACCATCAGCCGCCCGCCGCCCGGCAGCTTCTGCGTGCTGCACGCGTCGTGGGGGACGTACACCTTGCTCGGGCACTCGGTCATCCCGCGCGCGGTCCGGCCCTTGGGGTCGAAGCGGCTGAGCGAGATGCCGACCGCCGCCGGGCCGTGCCCGTCGTCGAAGACCCCGGAGGCGGAGGCCGCCACGTCGCGCGTGCCGACGCCCCGGGTCTCGCTCCACTGCCCGCTCGGCAGCAGCGACTTCAGCGTCGCGACCATCTGCTCGCCGCTGACCTTGCCGCCGCCCCTGGGCTGCTCGTCCCCGCCGGACCCCCGTACCGGCGGGGACGTCGCCACCGACACCCCGACCTTCCCCACGCCGCCGCCGGAGCCGCCGCCGAACAGCGCGTCGGACCAGGCCCCCGCGGTGGCCGCGACCGCGACGGTCAGCACGCCGCCGGTCACCACCGCCAGCCGCCGCCGCGCCAGCCGCCGGCGGCCCCGGACCTCGCCCCCGTCGAGGAGGGCCTGTTGATCGGCGCCGAAACCCTCCCCCGTCCGCCGGAGGGCCTGTCCGAGATCATCTTCAAAGGGCATGCGGAACCACACCTTCCAAGGCGTTGTCATGAGAAAGGAGGACGAACAGGAGCATCGCGCCGGCGTCTCAGCGCAGGGCGAACTCCCCCAGAGCGCCGCCCAGTTGCTCGCGCAGCCGGGCCAGGGCCCGGGTGCATCTGGTCCGCACCGCCGCCGAGCTGACGTTCATCGCGTCGGCCGTCTCCTCGACACTGCGGTCCTCCCAGTAGCGCAGCACGATCACCGCCCGGTCCTTGGGCGCGAGCCGCCCGAGCGCCGCCAGCAGCGTGATCCGCAGCTCCGGATCGGCGTCCGGGGCCGCGCCCGTGTCGGGCAGTTCGTCCTGCGGGCGCTCCGAGGAGGAGTGCCGCCGGCGGTGCGTCAGGAAGACCCGCACCAGCACGGTCTGCGCGTAGGCGGCCGGATTGTCGATCCGCGCCAGCCGCCGTCCCCACAGCACGTACATCCGGCCCAGGGTCTCCTGCACCAGGTCCTCCGCGAGGTGCGTGTCCCCGCTGGTGAGCAGGCAGGCCGAGCGGTACAGGTGCCCGGTCCGCGCAGCCGCGAACTCACGGAACCCGTCCGAACGCGACCACGCCATCGGTCCCCCCGCCTTCCGGTACGTGCCCACCACGCCCCTCCACCTTTACGACGCGCCGACACCCGGCGGATGTTTCACCGGTTCGCGAAAAATTTTCCGCGGGGCCGTCGGGGCGCGGGCGGCGCCGGAAGGGCTCAGGCCGACGCCCGCCAGTAGACGTGGAACCCCTCCCGGACGAACCCCTCGTCCTCGTAGAGGGCCTGCGCGACGTCGTTGTCGTACGCCGTCTCCAGCTGGACCCCGGCCACCCCCGCGGCCCGCGCCCCCTCGACCACCTCCCGCAGCAGCGCCCGGCCGGCCCCGGTCCGCCGCCCCGCGGGCGCGACGAAGAGGTCGTACAGCACCCAGACCGGCCGCATCTCCAGCGACGAGAAGGTCGGGTACACCTGCGCGAAGCCGATGGCGGCCCCGGCGGCGTCCTCGGCCAGCCACACCAGGGACTCGCCCCGGCCCAGCCGCTCCCCGAGGTACCCCCGGGCCCGCTCCTCGTCCCCGGCCACCTCGTAGAACTCCAGGTACCGCAGGAACAGGGGCACGACCGCCCCGAGATCCGCCACCCCGCCCGCCCGCACCCGCACACCCGCACTCGATTCCATGCCGCCACCCTAGGACCCGCCCCCCGGGGTCCGGACAGCACTGCGGGGCACGTGCGCCGGAGGTTCCGGCACCCGTGCCCCGCGGTCCGCGGTGCTACCCGCGCAGGTGGATCAGTAGCGGTAGTGGTCGGCCTTGTACGGGCCGGCCACGTCCACGTCGATGTACTCCGCCTGCTCCTTGGTGAGCGTGGTCAGGTTCGCGCCGACCGCGGCCAGGTGCAGTCGGGCCACCTTCTCGTCCAGGTGCTTCGGCAGGATGTAGACCTGGCGCTCGTACGCACCCGGGTTGGTGTGCAGCTCGATCTGGGCGATCGTCTGGTTGGCGAACGACGCCGACATCACGAAGCTGGGGTGCCCGGTGGCGTTGCCCAGGTTGAACAGGCGCCCCTCGCTGAGGACGAGCACCGCGTGGCCGTCCGGGAACTTCCAGGAGTGGACCTGCGGCTTGATCTCGGTCCGCTCGATGCCCGGGACCTCGGCCAGGCCGGCCATGTCGATCTCGTTGTCGAAGTGACCGACGTTGCCCACGATGGCGTGGTGCTTCATCTTGGCCAGGTCGGCGGCCATGATGATGTCCTTGTTGCCGGTCGTGGTGATGAAGATGTCGGCCTCTTCGACGACCTCGTCGAGGCGGACGACCTTGAGGCCGTCCATGGCCGCCTGGAGCGCGCAGATCGGGTCGATCTCGGTGACCACGACCCGGGCACCCTGGCCGCGCAGCGACTCGGCCGCGCCCTTGCCGACGTCCCCGTAGCCGAGGACGACCGCGAGCTTGCCGCCGATCATCACGTCGGTGCCGCGGTTGATGCCGTCGATCAGGGAGTGGCGGATGCCGTACTTGTTGTCGAACTTGCTCTTGGTGACCGAGTCGTTGACGTTGATGCCCGGGAAGAGCAGCACGCCGTCCTTGGCCAGCTTGTAGAGGCGGCGGACACCGTTGGTGGTCTCCTCGGAGACACCGATGATGG
Source organism: Streptomyces sp. NPDC089919 (assembly GCF_040684615.1). Taxonomy (NCBI): domain Bacteria; kingdom Bacillati; phylum Actinomycetota; class Actinomycetes; order Kitasatosporales; family Streptomycetaceae; genus Streptomyces; species Streptomyces sp. NPDC089919. Next base: position 19,459 of record NZ_JBFBGK010000093.1, on the reverse strand, counting down.
ACTGCGCCATCCGCGTGTACTTGCCGGGCTCCTCGGCGACCGAGCGGCGCAGGGTCTCCAGGACGATCCCGTGCTCCTCGGAGTCCTCGGGACCCTTGGCCGGGACCGCGCCGGCGGCCTCGTACTCGACACCGAGGTGCACGAGCAGGGTGACGTCGCCGCCGTCGTCGACGATCGAGTCGGGGCCCGAGCCGTCCGGCCAGGTGAGCAGCTGCTCGGTGCACCACCAGTAGTCCTCGAGCGTCTCGCCCTTCCAGGCGAAGACCGAGCAGCCCTGCGGGTCGTCCACGGTGCCGTTCGGGCCGACGACCACGGCCGCGGCCGCGTGGTCCTGGGTGGAGAAGATGTTGCAGGACACCCAGCGCACGTCCGCGCCCAGCGCCGCCAGGGTCTCGATGAGGACCGCGGTCTGGATGGTCATGTGCAGCGAGCCGGCGATCTTCTTGCCGCGGAGCGGCTGCTGGTCGGCGTACTCACGGCGCAGGGCCATCAGGCCGGGCATCTCGTGCTCGGCCAGCTCGATCTCCTTGCGGCCGAACGCGGCGAGCGAGAGATCGGCGACCTTGAAGTCGTGGACCGAGCCTGCACTGTCTGCTATGCGTGAGTTGCTCACGGGATCCCCTCTGAAAGCCATTTGCGTTGCTGCGATGGAGCGTATCGGCTCCGCCGGCCGGCCGGGCGGGCCACCCGGGGCTTCACCCTCGGGGGTGGCCGGCCCGGCCGGACCGGGGGCCGGTCACCGTCCGGCGGCGATGAGCTCCGCGATCTGCACGGTGTTCAGCGCCGCGCCCTTGCGGAGGTTGTCGTTGCTGATGAAGAGCACCAGCCCGCGTCCGCCGTCGACGCTCTGGTCCTGCCGGATCCGGCCGACGAAGCTCGGGTCCAGGCCGGCCGCCCCGAGCGGCGTCGGGATCTCGCTCAGCTCGACCCCGGGGGCCACGGCGAGCAGCGCGGTGGCCTCCTCGACCGTGATCGGTGCGTCGAACTCGGCGTGCACGGAGAGCGAGTGGCCGGTGAAGACGGGGACCCGCACGCAGGTGCCGGACACCTTCAGTCCGGGCACCCCGAGGATCTTGCGGCTCTCGTTGCGGAGCTTCTGCTCCTCGTCCGTCTCCAGGGAGCCGTCGTCGACCAGCGAGCCGGCGAACGGCACCACGTTGAAGGCGATGGTGCGCGGGAAGACGGCCGGCGCGGCGAAGTCCACGGCCGTGCCGTCCATCGCCAGCTCGGTGCCCAGCCCGGCCGCCTGGCGCGCCTGGCCGTCGAGCTCCCCGAGGCCGGCCACGCCGCCGCCCGAGACCGCCTGGTAGCTGCTCACCTGGAGCCGGACCAGCCCGGCCAGGTCGTGCAGCGGCTTCAGCACGGGCATCGCCGCCATGGTGGTGCAGTTGGGGTTGGCGATGATCCCCTTGCGGGCTTCCTTGATCGCCTCCGGGTTCACCTCGGCGACCACGAGGGGCACGTCCGGGTCCAGCCGGAAGGCGGAGGAGTTGTCGATGACGATCGCGCCGGCCGCGGCGAACTTGGGCGCGAGCGCCCGGGAGGTGGCACCGCCGGCGGAGAAGATCGCGACGTCGAGGCCGCTCGGGTCGGCCGTGGCGGCGTCCTCGACCACCACCTCCGCCCCCTTCCACGGGAGCGTGCTGCCGGCCGAGCGGCTGGAGGCGAAGCAGCGGAGCTCGGCCACCGGAACGTCCCGCTGTTCGAGGATGCTGCGGATGACGGTTCCGACCAGGCCGGTCGCGCCGACGATACCGATCCGCAGACCCGTGCGTACTGCTGCCTCGTTGGCAGGGGACATCCTGAACTCCTTGTGGTGTGGGGCGGCTTGGGGAAGCCGTGGTACCTGCGGTCGCCCGCACCGCGGTCAGCGGGCGGCGGACCCGGGGGTGGCGGCCAGCCGGGCGAGGGCGACCTCGTCCAGACCGCCGGCCATGTAGTTGATGTCCTTGACGAGACGGTCGAGCGTGCCGTCGGTGCCGGACCGGTGCTCCAGGCACGCGTCGTTGCTCCGACGGGTGCCGGCTCCGAACGACAGGTTGCCCATGTCGGCGAAGCGGATGGCGCCGCCCGGGTCGCGGCAGGGCACGACCGCGGACCGGAGGAAGCGGCTGGCCGCGAAGGGCACGTCGAGCCGGCCCTCGTCGAAGGCCGCGCCGATCGCCCGGACCCGGTCGGTGTGCTCCAGGATCGGATCGACCAGGTCCTGGACCTCGCGCTCGATCCGCGCCATCTCGGCGGCCACCGCCTCCTCGTCGACCGCGAAGCCGGCGGCCCGGGCGATGCCCAGCCGGGTGAGGCGGATGCCCTCGCTGTTCTCGGCCTCGGTGGGGATCCCCGCGGCCTCGGCCGGCGTCTTGTTCACGACCTTCGCGACCCCGCCGAGGGCCGCGGTCAGCCCGCCGTACATGATCAGTTCGGCGGCCTGGCGGCGCTCCTGCGGGAACACCCCCATGAACATGTGCAGCACGGTGTGGACCCGTACCCCGGACGGCCCCGGAGAGGTGTCGAGGTACCGGGCGGCCAGCCGGTGGATGGACCGCAGCGCCGCCAGGTCCTGCCACAGGTGGCCGCCCTGCGGGTAGGAGATCGAGATGCAGCGGACCCCCTCGGCCGCCGCCAGCACCGCCTCCAGGAGCGTGGTGGCGATGCAGATGGACGGCGGCATCAGCACCGCGGTCAGGGTGCCGAAGAGCTCCCGGTCGATGGTGAGACCGGCCGCGGTCACCTCGCCGGCCAGGCGGTCGACCTGTTGCCAGGTGCGCAACGACTCGACGATCTCCACGTTCTTGGAATAGGGCACGTTGTACCCGATCCCACCCCCCTCGTACGAGGTGAACCCGGAGGCGATGGCGGTCTCGAAGAGCCGCCGGCCGTCGGGCGAACCGTGGCGGACCTGGAGCGGGGCCTTGACCGCCTCGTTGAGTTCCCGGCCCCGCTCCCAGCCGTGCGTCACCAGCGGATAGCCGTTGAGCCTGCTCGGATCGACGTCCAGCGCCCGGCGGACGCTGTCGAACTGGAGCAGCCGGGTGTGCGAGTCGATCGTGGTCGTCAGGATGTCCGGAGCGGCGTGGTTCTCCAGATCCACGAGCAGGTCCCGCATGGCGGCGTGACCGCCCACCCCGCACCGGGGCTGCACCAGGGGCAGCCCCGTCCGCTCGGCGTCGTCGAGCCGCTCCGCCACCGTGGGCTTGCCCAGGGAGGTGGCGTAGCCGATGGACTCGCCCAGGTCGGGCAGCCGATCGAGTCTCAGCATGCCCCGGCCGTCACCGTCGGGGTCGAGGACAGCAGCGAGCTGTGGTCCGAGCGCCGCTTGGAGCCCCGGAACCGCTCACCCTCCGCCGCCCCGGCGCCGTGCGCCTCGATGTGCAACCGGCGTACCTCGTCGTCGAGTTCGGCCACCGGCAGCAGCCTGCGCTCGGTCCGGCCGTCCGCTTCGACGACCGACACCAGGCCGAGCCCGGAGACGGGTTCGGTCTTGATCCCCAGCTGCTCCAGCACCGCGGCCACACCCACCTGCGCGCCGGTGAACACCAGCACGGTGTCCCCGCCGGACGGTACGGCGACCACGTCGAAGGCCTCTTCGGCCAGCGCGGCCAGCGCCGAGTCGAGCGCGGAGCGCCCCGTCTCGGCCCAGCCCCGGAGACCGTCGAACCGGTGCAGCTGCGCCCCGCGTTCGCCGACCACGGCGGTGCCGTGCGGGCCGCCGCCGACGACCGTTCCGGTCGAGGCGGTCAGCGGCTCGCCGGAGCCCCGGCCGTCCAGCGCGCGGCACACGATCGTGACCCCGTGCTCGCGGCCGACCGCCACCGAGCCGCCGTGCAGCACCTTGGCACCGCTGGCGGACATCTGGGCGCACTGGTCGTACGTCAGCCGGGGCAGCAGCAGCGCCTCCGGCACGACGTACGGGTCGGCGGTGTAGACGCCGGGCACGTCGGAGAAGATCTCGCAGTGCCCGGCCCCCAGCGCCGCCGCCAGCGCGACGGCGGTGAGGTCGGAGCTGTTGCGGCCGAGCATGGTGATCCGGCCGTCGGCCCGGACGGCCTGGCCGCCGGCCACGACGACCACCTGGTGCCCGGCCAGCGCGTCGAGCACGGGCCGGGTGTCGATGGAGCGGATCTTGGCGCGGGTGGCCCGGTCGTCGCTGACGATGCCGATCTGCGACGCCCACAGGTCGAGGGCGGAGTAGCCGCCGGCCTGGAGGGCGGCGCGCAGGAAGCCGGCGCTGACCATCTCGGCGGTCGCCAGGACCTGGTCCTGGACCTCGGCGTGCAGGTCGGGGTCGATGGTGCGGGCCGCCTCCAGCAGCCGCCCGGTGGTCCCGGACATGCCGCTGACCACGGCGACCACCCGGTGCGTCTCGGAGAGCCGCCCCAGGTAGTCGGCGACCTCGCGGTAGTCGCCCAGGTCCACGAAGGACGAGCCGCCGAACTTGACGACCAGCAGCGGCCTTTCGGCCGGGGCCGGGCCGGCCGGCGGGGAGTCGGGCGACTCCGCCGGCCGGCCGGCCCGCACCGGGGCCGTGCTCTCGGTTCCGGTGATCACGTCGCTACCACGAGTTCGCCCTCGGCCCGGACGAGCTCCCAGGAGGACTCCTCCTCCTCGCTCAGGATCGTGAAGACCCGGTTGATCGCGACGCCCAGGCCCCACACGTCGGTGTAGGCCGGCCAGCGCGGGTGACCGGCGTCGATGTCCGCCTGGCGGGCGTACGCCGCCCGGACCCACTCGAAGGTGGAGGGCTTGCGGTGGTGGAAGTCGTGCTGGGAGAGGTCACCCGGCACGACCAGGATGCGGGACGGCAGGTGGTAGAAGGCCAGCCGCAGGGTCCAGCGGGTCCAGGCCCCGACCGAGCGGACCACGCCGATGCCCTTCTCCGGCAGGGCGTCGCCGTTGAAGCGGCCCCAGGAGTGCGAGACGTGGAACGCGCGGCCGCCGAGGGTGTCGTCCTTGGCCTTGAACCAGGCGTGCTCGCTCAGGAACTCCAGCAGCGCGACGATCTGGTACAGCGGGATCATCGGCACGAGGACGGCCAGGGCGAACGGCACCCAGGCGCTCTGCCAGGCGACCAGGCCGAGGACGGCGCCGAGGTAGCCCAGCGACATGAGCCGGCGGTAGGTCGCCGAGCGCCACAGGTTCTGCGCGAGGCGGGTGGCCAGGAACTCCGCGTGGAACAGCGGCGAGACCACGGTCCAGGCCAGCCGGCGCCACAGCTGCGGCACCGTCATGCCCGGCCGGAAGCCCAGCTTGAGCAGGTGCTGGATGGTCGGGTCCGCGATGGTCGCGAAGGTCTCCTTGCGGTGGTGCAGGTTGATGTGGTCCTCGTAGTACTGGTCCGCATCTTCCGTGCACACCAGGGTCGAGAGGACCTGGGCGATCTCACGGTCGTACTTGATCTTCCCGGTGAACCGGGTGTGCATGCAGTGGTGGGCGATCACCGTGGAGCAGACCCGGGCGGCCGAGACCGTCACGACCCAGCTCAGCGGGAGCAGCAGCAGCGACCAGGTGGGACCGCTGCTGACGATCCACCAGGCAGAGCCGATGCCGAGGGCCAGCGCCACCATGTCGGCGATGACGTACAGGGTCACGTTCATCTTGACCAGCGGCTGCTGGCCCGGCAGGGCCTTGCCCGTGATCCAGGTCCACAGGTGCTGGGTCCAGCGGGGGAATCGTTGGAAGGACGCCCGGATCGCGGTGGACGCGTCCGTCTGGTCCGTTTCGGAACGGGAGATGCGCTCGTCTGTTTGAGTCATGACCTCACTGCCTCGGTATCCGCGTCCTGAGTCTCGGACGGGTGCGGCCGTCCACACTCGTCGGCGACCTCGGCGACAGCCGCGCCGAAGATCGCCAGCGCCTCCGCAGCCTCGACCGGGTCGAGGTTGAGGGGCGGCAGGAACCGGACCACGCAATCGTCGCGGCCGGCGAGTTCGAAGAGCAGACCGCGACGGAGCGCGGCCCTTCTGATCAGATCGGCCACCTCGGAGGCGGACCGGTCGGCGGTCGGGACCACCTCGACGCCCAGCATCAGGCCCAGGCCCCGGACGTCACCGAGGAAGGAGAAACGATCCTTCAGCTCGAGGAGGCCCTGCCGCAGCTGCCCGCCGACCTCGCGGACGTTGTCCAGCAGGCCGTCCTCCGCGACCACGCGCATCAGCGCCGACCCGGCGGCGAAGGCGAGCTGGTTGCCGCGGAAGGTGCCCGTGTGGGCGCCGGCCTTCCAGCCGTCCAGGCGCTCGTTGTAGATGATCACCGAGGCCGGGTGGCCGCCGCCGACCGCCTTGGACGAGACCACCACGTCGGGCTCGATCCCGTACTGCTCGAAGGCGTACCAGGTGCCGGTCCGGCCGCAGCCGGACTGCACCTCGTCGATGATCAGCGGGATGTCCAGCCGCCGGGTGATCTCCCGGAGCTGCTGGACGAACTCGAGGCGGGCCGGCACCACGCCGCCCTCGCCCTGCACCAGCTCGAGGATCACGGCCGCCGGCCGGCGGACGCCGCCGTTGGGGTCGTCCAGGACGTTGGCCAGGTACGAGGCGCAGTTGATCTCGCAGCTGTCCGGCTTCAGCGACAGCGGGCAGCGGAAGCAGGAGGAGTACGGGAAGAACGAGATGCCCGGCATCAGGTTCCCGAGGTGCTCCTTGGAGGACCGCAGCCCGGTGAGCGCGATGGTGCTCTGCGTGCTGCCGTGGAAACCGCCGTGGAAGGCGATGACGTCGCCGCGCCCGGTGTACGTCTTGCAGAGCTTGATCGCCGCGTCGATGCCGTCGGCCCCGGTCGGCCCGCAGAAGTGCAGCTTGGAGCGGCTGCCCATGTCGCCGGGCAGCAGGTCGAGCAGCCGCCGGGTGAACTCCTGCTTGACCTCGGTGGGGAAGTCCAGGGAGTGGGTGGCGATGTCGAGCTGCCGGTGGGCGGCGGCCACCAGCTCCGGGTGGCCGTGCCCGAGGGCGAGCACGCCGGCTCCGGCGAGGAAGTCCAGGAAGCGGTTGCCGTCCAGGTCCTCGACGTACGAGCCGTGGCCGCCGGACAGGGCGACCGGGACGTTGCGCGGGTAGGTGCGGGCCGAGGACTCGGTGGCCGCCTGCTCGTCCAGCAGCAGGCGCGAGCGCGGACCCGGCAGCTCGGTCCGCACCAGGACGCCGGTCTGTGCGGTGGTGGTCACGCGTCACCCTCGGCGTTCTGCGGGTCGGCGCCCGCCAGCAGCTTCGCGGCACCGTGCGCGATGGTCTCGGCGCGCAGCGACAGCAGGCTGAAGGAGCCCGCGTCGGAGATGCCGTGCGAGGACTCGTTCAGGTTGTAGATGAACAGCGGCGGGATCGCGCGGCCGTCCTTCGCCGAGGTCAGGTAGCCGTGGCCGACGGCCACCGCACCGCGCTCGGTGTGCTCCAGCTGGTCGGCGATCTCCGACAGGATCGGCGGGTGCGGCTCCTGGGCGGGGCCCAGGCCGAAGTTGCGGAAGCCGGTGGCCAGCACGACCAGGTCGAAGCGCTCCTGCTCGGTCTGCCCGAAGTGGCGCTCGCGGACGACCAGTTCCACACCGTCGGCGTCGGCCGTGACGGTGTCGACCACCGAGTTGTTGCGGACGTACACCTTCTGGGCGCCGTCCAGCCGCTGCTCGTAGATCTTCAGGTACAGCTCGCGCAGCACGTCCATGTCGGCGGCCGAGTAGTTGGTGAAGCGGAGCTCGGCGTCCAGCTCGTCCTTGCTCTGCTGCGAGGCGTGGAAGTAGTAGTCCACGAACTCCGGCATGATGCTCGCCTCGCTGAACGGCGAGGTGTCCTTGAGCCGGTGGGCGAAGCCGCGGCTCAGGTTCACCACCTCGGCGTCCGGGAAGCGGTGCGCCAGGTCGAGGGTGAGCTCGACGGCGCTCTGGCTGCCGCCGACCACGGCGACCCGGCCGGTGCGCAGCTGCTCGGCGTAGCGCTCCACGGTGCTCTTGTACCGGGTCAGGTGGATCACCCGGTCCGACTCGACCTGGTCGAACGGCGCGGGGACGTACGGCGTACGGCCGTTGGCGACCACCACGGCGCGGGCCAGGTGGGTCTCGCCGGAGCCCACGCGCACGCGGTAGCCCTCGGTGCCGTCGGGCAGGACCGCGAACTCCACGGCCGAGACCGGCGAGGAGGTGCGCACCCGGTCGGCGAAGTGCGAGGCGACCCAGGTGATGTACTGGTTGTACTCCTTGCGGAGCGGGAACTCGAGCCCCAGGTTGAGGTACTCCAGCAGCCGGCCCTGCTCGAACAGGAAGTTCAGGAAGGAGTAGCGGCTGCGCGGGTTCCGCGGCGTGACCAGGTCACGGACCGGGTTGTTCTGGATGTCCGAGCCGGAGAGGAGCATCTCGGGCTGCCACACGACCGTGTCGCGGGCCTCGAGGAAGAGCGGGTCGATCTCGGGGTGCAGCTCTTCGAGGGCCACGGCCAGCGAGATGTTGGCGGGGCCGAAGCCCACGCCGATCAGGTCGAACACCTGGGCGTCAGTCATGTCAGTCACAGCTCTATGTCTTCTTCGGTCACGGTGAACAGCTCGGAACTGAGGCCCTGGGCCAGTGCGGTGACCCGCTCCTGGACGGCCTCGGCCTCGGTGGGTGCGGTGCCGGCCTCGAAGACCTCGATGACGCCGTTGCGGCCGAGGTAGGAGGTGGCCGCGCGGGAACGGTCGCCCGCCTTGCTGGTGACGTACCGGGCGATCTCCTGGCCCGCGCCGGCCGGCACGTCGTTGATCTCGGTGATGACGCCGGTCGGGGCCTTGAGGAAGCCGATCGCGCCGACGCCCGCGGGCTCGGAGGGGATCTCCGGGAGCTCGTCGATGGTCCGGCGGTAGGCGGCGATGTGCAGGTCGTACGGGTTGAAGCCGTAGACCCGGTCGATCAGGTCCATGATGCCGTCGCCGCCGGGGCGGGCCGCGACCTCGACCACGTACGGCTCGTCGGAGCCGTTCAGCAGCACCTCGACGTGGGCGATGCCGCGGTCGATGCGCAGCGCCTCGCAGGCCCGCAGGGCGAGTTCGCGCAGGGCGGTGTTGCCGCTCTCCCGGCTCGGGATCAGCTGGCCGGTCTCGGTGAAGAACGGCGGCGCGCCCTTGGCCTTGTCCGTCACCGCGAGCACCGCGCGCCGGCCCTCGTAGTTGATGACCTCGATGGAGACCTCGTGCGTGGAGGTGACGAACTCCTCGACCTGGTAGCGGCCGTCGGCGAAGTCGTAGGTCGGCGCGATCTCCAGCAGCGACGCCCGGCAGTGGTCGAAGGCCGCCGCCAGGCCGGCCGCGTCGGCCACCTTGATGACGCCGACGCTGCCGGCGAAGTCACGGGGCTTGAGCACCACGGGGAAGGTGAGGTCCGAGACGACCTCCTCCAGCTCCGCGAGGGTGGAGAAGAGGCGGTGGCGGGCGCACGGGACGCCGGCCTCCTCGAAGGCCACCTTCATGGTGTGCTTGTCGCGCGCCAGCGCCAGCGACTCCTCGGCCAGCGTGGGCAGGCCGTAGTGCTGGGCGATCGTCATCGCGACGTGGACGTTCAGCTCGAGGATCGGGACGACGGCGTCGGGGGTCAGCCCGGTCTCCCGCTCGAACTTCTCGACCGCCGCCAGGGCTTCCTTGGCGTTGTACGGGTTCGCGGGCAGCACGTGGTCGAAGACGCGGTTGGCGTTGACGACGGCGGACTCCACCATTCCGAACACCGGGCCCGGGTAGGTCCGCAGTGCAGAAACGATTGCTCGCTCGCGCAGCAGCGGGTCCGCCCCGAGCAGCAGGAGGTACCGGTCGTTGTTGGACCGGGCCCCTCGGAGGTTGAACATCGGAACTCCTTGCTAAGACAGAACAGTTCGAGAGGGTCAGGCGGCGACTTCGAGCTGCGAGGGACGCGGCACGGCACGCTCGCCGCTCTCGGCCCGCGCGCGCAGCCCGGCCAGCAGCACGACCAGCTCGTCGATGTCGGTGAGGACGTGGTCCACGCCCAGGGCCAGCAGCGCCTCGCCCTCCCGGCCGGACTTCTCACTGCCCACCGACAGGTTGCCGCCGACCACGACCGGGCAGCTCAGCACGCCCTGGGCCCGGACCGCCCGCAGCGGCGTCAGGTCCTCCACGGCGTGCCCGTTGATGGAGCCGATCACGATCGCGAGGGCGTCCGGGTTCTCGGTCGCACAGTCCACGAACTCGGACACGGGGGTGCAGGCACCCAGGTTGAGCACGTCGTAGCCGAGCTGCCGGAGCTGGAAGGCGATCAGGTGGTTCGCCACGACGTGGGAATCACTCGCCGCCACACCCAGGATGACCTTCGGGGCGCCGGACACGGTGCAGAGCGGAAGGGCCTCGGAAGGCCGCTGGTCAGTTGGTCTGGCGTGCATTGGAATGCTCCTTGGAATCCGCAAGTTCAACACGCACGAATGAGAAGAGGTCGCGAAGGAAGCGGTCGAGCTCGGCCGAGTCGGCCGGTCCGACGACGCCCGCGAGGGGCACGTCGGCGTCCGAGTAGCTGAGCGTCGTCTTGATCGGCTCGTCCTCGGTCCGCTGGATCCACCGGTGGGCGAGCGGGCTCTCCCGGAACGCCTGCTCACCCTCGATCCGGCAGTACTCGCCGCCGAGTTGGTGGCCCGGCCAGACGAACCAGCCGTAGCGGGAGCCGGCGGTCTCCGGTCTGGGCTCGACCGCGGCGTCCGCACCACCGGTGATCATCTGCAGGAAGTGCGAGGGCAGGTGCACTCCGGTGGCGAGCTCGAAGGTGTCCACCACGTCCGCACCGCCGAAGCGCGCCCCGACCTCGAGGAACACCAGCCCCTCGGCGGTCTCGATGCCTTCGAGGTGGAAGAGACTGGTCGTGATGCCGACGGCGGCGAGACAGCCCAGGGTCCACTCGCTCAGTTCCGGGGTCAGTTCGATCTGCACCGAGCCGAGCGGCGTGCCGTTCGCGTACTCCAGGCAGGTGCCGACGTAGCGGCTGGCCCGGATCGCCACCGGCTTGCCGTCCACCAGCAGGCCGTCCACATGGATGATCGGACCGGTGACGAACTCCTCGACCTCGAAGCCCGCGAGCTCGGCGCCCTCGAGCACCCCGCCCGCCCGGACCGCGTCCAGGGCCTCCTCCGTCGTCGGGTAGACCGTCACGTCCTGGCTCGCCGCGCCGTCGAGCGGCTTGAGCACCGTCTCGCCCTTCCACGGCAGTTCACCGGGCAGCGCCTCCAGCGCCTCGGTCAGCGACAGGAAGCGGGGGGCCCGCAGGCCCGCCGCGGCGACCGCGGCCTTCATGACCACCTTGTCCCGCGAGGGCAGGATGTCCGCCTCGCGGTCGCCCGGTATGCCGAGGGCCGCCCGTACCTGGGCACCGGCGATCAGGTCGAACTCGGAGAGCGCGATCACCAGGTCGAAGGGCGGCAGCCCGGCGACCGCGGCCAGCACCTCTTCGGCGGTGTCACCGGTACCGGGACGCTCGATGAAGGTGGCGCGGAGTTCGGACGGCAGCACGGCCAGCCGGTCCGCGGTGCCGACGTAGGTGACGTCGTGCACCGCGTGATCGATGCCGGCCGAATGGCGGACGAGCTTATCGGAGATTCGTTGCAGGATCAGGATGCGCATGGAAAGACCTCAGCTGGGCGAGAAGCGGGACGAGCAGAACCACGATGCAGAGAGAACCGATCACGGAACCCAGGACGACCGTCTGAGGACCGTGCGAAACAGCGAAGAGGGTCACCAGGAGTCCCGCCGCGGGCAGCGAGATCTGGTGGAGCAGAATGATGATTCCGATCGTCTTCGCGAAGTGTTCGCGCGGAATTCGCTTGATCCGCTCCATGCGAATGAAGACGTTGAAGAATCCGACGGTTCCGAGCAGCACCGCATAGCTCACCGCGTACTGCGCGAAGGTGTTCGCCAGGCCGACGCCGATACCGCCCAGACAGATCAGGGAATAGGACGCCATCAGGGCGACGAAGGGCTTGAGCCGCTTCGAGAGCTTCGGCACGACGAAGAAGGTCAGGACGCCGACGACGCCGGCCCCGGTGGTCAGGGCGCCGTAGTACCCGTCGGGGGCCTCGAAGACGCCGCTGGTGGTGGCCGCGCTGGTGGCCATGCCGACGCCCACCATGAGGTTGACCGTCATGGTCAGTCCGACCAGGCCCAGGATCGCGGGCAGCTTGCGCAGGGTCGCCACGCCCTCGGCCACGCCGGTGAGCACCGAGCGGACCGTGGTGGGTTCGGCAGTGGCCCCGGCCAGCGTCTCGGTCCTGAGCCAGCGGCGCAGGGACAGCGTGTTCAGGGTGGTCAGCGCGTACACCACGCCGATCACCAGGAGCAGGTCGTCGGTCGCCATCACCGAGGCGAGCAGCGCCGCCAGCGCGGGCCCGGCCACCTCGCTGACCTGCTCGGTCCCCTGGACGATCGACTGCGCCCGGACCATCTGGTCCATCGGCACGAACCGGGGGAGCGTGGCCTCCAGCGCGAGGTACGACTGCGCGCCGGCCACGGACATGCCCGCCACCAGCACGCACAGCGTGATGAACTGCCCTTCGGGGAGCAGGTACATCAGCGCGAACGCGGTCAGGGCCAGGCCGGAACGGACGATGTCCGAGCCGATGTAGAGGACATAACCCCGGATGCGGTCCGCGAGCACTCCCGCCATCGGCAGGAAGACGACCCGCGGAAGCCATTCGATGAGGAAGATCAGACCGGTCTGGGACGCGCTTCCGGTCAGCTTGTAGGCGAGCAGCGGAATGGCGAACAGGAGGAATTGGTCGGCGAGTGCGGCCAGCCCCCGGCCGGCCACGAAACGCGCGATCTGGGGCGCCGGCATGAAGGCGTGCCCCGGCTTGTCCGAGTCACCACCGCCGTGCTCCCCGTTCTCCACGGTCGCCTCGACCGTGCCCTGCCCAGCCTCGCGGCTCATGCTTCCCCGTATTCCGTGTCGACAGCCTGTTGAAGAAGTTGACGACGATCGCGGTGCACCCGAAAAGGACGACCCCGTAGTCGTGACCGCGCTCCGACACGGTGGCGGATGAATGCACCCGCAGGGTGGTACCGAAATGTCACACCGGAGAATGTTGATGATCAAGCGGGTGGACGGATCAGCTGCCGCCCGCGTGTGGGCCGTGCGATCGGACTAGCGAAGCCTCCGGGTGTGTTGCGCTGGCGCTCGGTCTGCTCATCACCGCGGCTCCGACAGCCGAGGGCGGTGCGCCGGGCTCCGGGCCGGGATCCATGGCAGCGTCGGACGGGATGTGGGCAGTCACCCCCACACCCCGGTGGTCAACGCCGAGCCCAGGGCTCCTGGCTGGTTGCGCGGGACCGGATCGCGACCGGAACGGCCGCCCCCTCGATTGACGGTCACGGAAACACGTTGATCAACCTACGTGCCAACAGGGCCTCGAATCAAGCCAATAACAGGAGCGGCGCTGGACTGCCAGTCAATGGACATGTTTTGTAAACAAACTGACGGCGCGTCAGTCTTTTTCGTTGGGCATTGCACAACTCCGTTGCGTTCTGCCGCAGTTACCCCTTCACTGACCGCGATGAGCGAAATCAGATGACTTGTTCGAGATCAATCCTCGGCGTGAAACACTGTTGACACAAAAGAGAGTTGGCGCGCGTGGGAGGTTGCGTTCCGCGGCACACGCCGCACGCCGGACCATTCGGAACCGGAGCTACCTCTTCCGGCCGGGTCGGCGGGCGAAATCCACTTCCCTGTCGGCTCGTTGAGCCGTACCCCCCGCACGGGCACCGACGAGCGGTCTCCCAGGTCGCCGCAGTCGAGACCGGCGCCGCTCCGGCCGGACGCCCGCTCCCGGACGTCCGGAGCGGCGCGGGAGGCCGCCACCCGGCGCGACGACAGCGCCTACGGACGACTTCGCCAACTGATCATCAGGAGGAACGGCGGGCGGGAGGCACCGGGACCGGGAAGCCGGTTTCGGCCCCGCCGGCAGGTGCCGCCGTCATGCCGCCGGAACCGGTCCGGCGCCGGTTCCGATAGGCCGCGACGTGCAGCCGGTTCCCGCAGGTGCGGAAATCGCAGTACCGCCGGGAGCGGTTTCGGGACAGATCCAGGAAATGGCGGGCGCACCCGGGCGCCGCACAACGGCGCAGCCGCTCCCACTCCCCCGCGACGATGACGGCCGCCAGCGCCATCCCCATCTCGGCCGCCAGATCGTCGGCCGGGGCACCCCCGGCCGCGTAGTGACGCACCTGCCAGCCCGGCCCGTCCCGGTGGGCGAGCCCCGGAGTGGTGCCGGCCCGCAGGATGAGCGCATTGACGAGTTCGACCGCCGCCCGCACCGAGCCGGCCCCCAGCACCTCCCGGAAACCGCTCCGCACCCGCAGCACCCCCGCCAGGTCGGACCCGGCCGGCGGCTTGGCCCCGCCGATCCCGTGGCGCACCAGGAACCCGTGCAGCGCCGCGGGGTCCGCAAGCTCCTCACGACCACAGACGTCCGGTGCGGTGTTCAGCAGCCCCACCAGCACGTCCAGGCCACGCTGCACGTCATGGGTGATCATCGCGATGCGTACCCCGGCTCGGCTCTGGGGCCGCATCCTCCCACGACCCGGACTCGGATCAAGGACCCTAGCACCACGCCCCGTTGACCCCACCGACCCCACAAGAACACCCGTCCCCCACCAGCACCGGGCCACGACACCCCCGCCCCGGCACCGGCCGCCCCGGACAACAGAAAACCCCAGGTCGGGATCCGACCTGGGGTTTCTCTGAGCCGCCTTCGGGATTCGAACCCGAGACCTACGCATTACGAGTGCGTTGCTCTGGCCAACTGAGCTAAGGCGGCAAGCCACCGGTGAGAGTTCTCCCGCGAGGGGAGGCTTCGCAACAGCGGCGGCGCCAAGTCTACAGGGTGTTTCGGGGTGGGCCGCACCAGGTGGGAGGGGCCGGGCGGGTGCGGTTGCGGGGCGGGTGGGGAGGGGCGGTACTGGAGGGAATGTCCCGATCCGGGCAGCGCATCCACTCGAAGGGATGACCCGCCCCATGGCCCGAGACGACCACCGCGGAACCGGCGAGGATCCGGCCGGTACGGCCCCCGGAGCGGCCGGCGGCCCGGGCCCGGGCGCCGCCCCCACCCACGCTTCCGCCCCCGCCCCCGGCCGGTGGGCCATGCTGGCTGTGCTCTGTGCGAGTCTGCTGGTGGTGGCGATGGACGCCACCATCCTCAACGTCGCCCTGCCCTCGCTGATCGACGACATGCGGCCCACCGCCCTCCAGCAGCTGTGGATCATCGACGTCTACGGCCTGGTGCTCGGCGGCCTGCTGGTCACCACCGGTGCCATCGGCGACCGCTTCGGGCGCAAGCGGCTCTTCCTCACCGGGTTCGTGATCTTCGGGCTGGCCTCGGTACTGGCGGCCACCTCCGGTACCCCGGGGCAGCTGATCACCGGCCGGGTGCTGCTCGGCATCGGCGGGGCGCTGGTCATGCCCTCGACCCTCTCGCTGATCAGGAACATCTTCACCGACCCCCACGAGCGCACCCTCGCCATCGGCATCTGGGCCGCCGTCGCGGGGGCCGGGGCCGCCGTCGGCCCGCTGATCGGCGGCCTGCTGGTGGAGGCCTACGGCTGGTCCGCGGCCTTCTGGGTGAACGTCCCGGTGGTCGCCGTCACCGTCCTCGCCGGCCTGCGGCTGCTGCCGGAGTTCCGGGCGGCCAGCCCGCACCCCCTCGACTGGCCCAGCGCCGTCCTCTCCGTCGTCGGGATCATCGCCCTGGCCTGGGGCATCAAACACGTGGCCAAGGGCGGACTGGTCCCCACCGACCTGCTGGTCCTGGTGGTCGGCCTGGTGGTGCTCGGCTGGTTCGCCCGCCGGCAGCTGGGGCTGGCCGATCCGCTGCTGGACGTCCGGCTCTTCCTGTCCCGGCCCTTCACCGCCGCCGCGCTGGTCATCCTGCTGGCCATGCTGGCGGCCGGCGCGGCGCTGTTCCTGGTCTCGCTCTGGCTCCAGTACGTGCACGGCTACCAGCCCTTCCAGGCGGGGCTGCGGACCCTGCCGATCGCCGCCGCGATGCTGGTCGCCTCGCTGCTCACGCCCCGGCTGATGCACCGGCTCGGGGTGCGCCCGGTACTGGCGCTGGGGCTGGCCGGGCTGATGGCGGGCTTCCTGCTGCTGGCGCTCTCCCCCGAGCCCACCTCGTACGGCTACGTCGCCGCCTTCCTGGTGGCGCTCGGCCTCGGCGACGGGCTGGCGGTGACCACCGCCTCGGCCGTGCTCGTCTCGGCCGTGCCCGCCGAGCGGGCCGGGCAGGCCGGCGCGGTCTCCGAGACGGCGTACGAGCTGGGCGTCGGGCTCGGCGTCGCGCTGCTCGGCTCGATCCACGGCTCGGTGTACGCCCGCCACATGCCGGCCGGTACCCCGGACCGCGCGCGGGAGTCCATCGGCGGGGCGATCGAGACCGGCGACCACGGCCTGGCGGCGGCCGCGCGGAGCGCCTTCGACAGCGCGCTCACCGTCACCTCGTACGTGTCCTTGGGGATCGTGGCGGTGGTGACGGTGCTGGTGGTGTGGATGGTGCCCAAGGGCTTCCGGGCGGCCGGCTCCGCCCACTGAGGTCCCGGCCGGGACCGGCTCAGCAGCGCTTGCCGTCGGCCGGGGCCGTGCCCTCCAGCAGGTACCGGTTGATGGCGGTGTCGATGCAGTCGCTGCCCCGGCCGTACGCGGTGTGGCCGTCCCCGTCGTAGGTCAGCAGGACGCCCGAGTCCAGCTGGCCGGCCAGCGACTGCGCCCACTTGTACGGGGTGGCCGGGTCCCGGGTCGTGCCGACGACCACGATCGGCGCGGCGCCCTTCGCGGTCAGCCGGTGGGCCGCGCCGGTGGCCTTGACCGGCCAGTACGTGCAGTTCAGCGAGGCCCAGGCGAGGCCGGCGCCGAAGACTGGCGAGGCCTTCTCGAAGGAGGGCAGCGCGGCGTCCACGTCCTGCGGGTCCTTGAACGCGGGCGGCAGGTCGAGGCAGTTGACGGCCGCGTTGGCGAACATCAGGTTCTGGTACGAGCCGTTCGGGTCGCGCTCGTAGTACTCGTCGGCCAGCGCCAGCAGCCCGGCGCCGTTGCCCTCCTTCGCGGAGGCGATCGCGTCCCGCAGCCGCGGCCAGGCGCTCTCGTCGTACATCGCGGCGATCACACCGGTGGTGGCCAGGGCCTCGCCCAGCTTGCGGGACTGGCCGGTCGGCACCGGCTGGGCGTCGACCTGCGCGAAGAACTCCTTGAGCTTGCGGGCCTGTTCGTCGGGGCCGCCGGTGCCCAGCGGACAGTCCGGCTGGGTGGCGCAGTCCTTGGCGAAGGACCGGAGCGCGGTCTCGAAGCCCTCGGTCTGGTCGCGGTTGAGGTCGAGCGCGGACCGGGAGGGGTCCATCGCCCCGTCCAGCACCAGCCGGCCGACCCGGTCCGGGAACAGGTCGGCGTACGTGGCGCCGAGGAAGGTGCCGTACGAGGCGCCGACGTAGTGCAGCTTCTCGTCGCCGAGCACCCCGCGCAGCAGGTCCATGTCCCGGGCCGCCTCGACCGTGGAGACGTGCGGCAGCACCGCGCCGCTCTTCTGCTCGCAGCCCGCCGCGAACTTCTTGAACTCGGCCACCAGCGCGGCGCGTTCGGCCTGGCTGTCGGGTGTCTGGTCGACCTGCGTGTACGCGTCCATGGCCGGCCCGGACAGGCACTGGACCGGCGCCGAGCGCGCCACCCCGCGCGGGTCCACGGCCACCATGTCGTACCGGGCGCGGACCGGCGCCGGATAGCCGATGCCCGCGTACGCCTGCAGGTACCCGATCGCGGAACCACCGGGTCCGCCCGGGTTGACCAGCAGGGACCCCAGCCGCGCCCCGGGGCCGGTGGCCTTCTTGCGCGCCACGGCCAGGTCGATGTCCTTGCCGCCCTTGGCGGCGGGGCGGGCGTAGTCCAGCGGCGCCTTCATCGTGGCGCACTCGAAGCCGGGCACCCCGCAGGCCCGCCAGCTCAGCTTCTGGGAGTAGTACGGAGCCAGCTCGGCCGCGGGCGCGACGGCGGTCCCGGCCGTGTCCGCACCGGGGCTGTGCGCCGAGGCGCTGGCCCCGGTCGCCTTGCCGCCGGAACTGCAGCCGGAGACGAGCATCCCGGCCGCCGCGATCACGGTCCCGGTGGTACGCAGCAGGCGCCTGGTGTCCATCCCCGGAGCGTAGCCCTCCGCACCCCCCCGGAGCCCTCCCACGTCCCGTACGAGTGAATCCCCGTGACCTGGCCCGACCCTCACGCGACGGCTCTCCCCCTCACCCCGCCCGCAGCGCCATCGTCATCGCCTCCACCGCCAGCAGCGGCGCCACGTTCCGGTCGAGGGCGTCACGGCAGGAGATGATCGCCTCGATGCGGCGGAGGGTCCGCTCGGGGCCGCCGGAGCGGGCGATCCGGTCGAGGTCGTCGCGGACGTCCGCGTTGGCCAGGGCCACCCCCGAGCCCAGCTGGAGGGCGAGGACGTCCCGGTAGAAGCCGGTGAGGTCGACCAGCGCCAGGTCGAGGCTGTCGCGCTGGGTGCGGGTGCGGCGGCGCTTCTGGCGGTCCTCGAGCTCCTTCATGACGCCGGCCGTGCCGCGCGGCATCCGGCCGCCGGTCCCGGCGCCCGCGCCCAGCGCGGCCTTCAGGTCCTCGGTCTCCTTGGCGTCGACCTCCTCCGCGACCTGCTTGGCGTCCTCGGCGGCGGCGTCCACCAGCTCCTGGGCGGCCTTGAGGCAGCCGCCGACGTCGTCCACCCGCATCGGCAGCCGCAGCACCGAGCGCCGGCGCTCGCGGGCCCGCTCGTCGGTGGCCAGCCGCCGGGCCCGGTCGATGTGCCCCTGGGTCGCCTGGGCGGCCGCGGCCGCCACCGCGGGCTCGATGCCGTCCCGCCGGACCAGGACGTCCGCGACGGCCTCGACGGAGGGGGTACGCAGGGTCAGGTGCCGGCAGCGCGACCGGATGGTGGGCAGCACGTCCTGCAGGGAGGGGGCGCAGAGCAGCCAGACCGTCCGCGGCGCGGGCTCCTCGACGGCCTTGAGGAGGACGTTCCCCGCGCCCTCGGTGAGGCGGTCGGCGTCCTCGAGGACGATCACCTGCCAGCGGCCGACGGCGGGCGACAGCTGGGCGCGGCGGACCAGGTCCCGGGTCTCCTTGACGCCGATGGAGAGCAGGTCGGTGCGGACCACCTCGACATCGGCGTGGGTGCCGACGAGGGTGGTGTGGCAGCCGTCGCAGAAGCCGCAGCCGGGCTGCCCGCCCAGGGCGCGGTCGGGGCTGGTGCACTGGAGCGCGGCCGCGAAGGCCCGGGCGACCGTGCCCCGGCCGGAGCCGGGCGGGCCGGTGAACAGCCAGGCGTGCGTCATCTTGGACGCGGCCGGCGGCGGCTCGCCGGCCGCGGTGGCGCTCACCAGGGCGTCGGCGTCCCGCGCGGCGGCGGCGAGCTGCGTGGTCACGCGCTCCTGCCCCACGAGGTCGTCCCATACGCCGCTCATGCCGGCCTCCTCGGTCTCGTCCGTCCGCCCCAATTGTGACCCC
>NZ_JBFBGK010000092.1:0-34942 GCF_040684615.1 Streptomyces sp. NPDC089919 | reverse complement strand
CCAACCCCTTTTCCCCCCCGTCCGCGTTGCGGTGGGGGGGGGGGGGGCCCGGCCCCCCCCCCGGCCGCTGCGCGGAGCCAGCCCCACCCCACCCCTTCCCGAAACCGGTGGGCAGCCGCCCCCGGAGCCCCCGCACCGCCGCTCCGCGACGATCGCCTCAAACGCCGGCGAGGCTGGTAGGGGGACAGTGGGGCTCCGCCCCGAACCCCGCACCGCCGCTGCCGCGACGGTCGCCTCAAGCGCCGGCGGGGCTGGATCGGCCGGGCTCCGGCGACGGTGGGGATGCCCCACGCCGGCGCAGCTGGAGGGCCGGGCCGCGGCAAGAGTGGGTATGCCCCGCCCCGGCCGGGGCGTCCGGCTGGGGCGGGGCATGTTTGGGGGGGTGCCGGGGGTCAGAGGGTGGCGATGAGTTCGGCGGCGGCTTCGGCGGAGACCCGGGAGGCTCCGTGGGTGGCGATGTGCACCGCCCCCCGCGGCTCGGCCGTGGGGAGGCCCATCTCGACGACGACCGCGTCCGGCCGCGCGGCCAGGACCGAGTCGAGGGCCGAGCCCATCCACCCGTGCCGGTGCGCGTCGCGGACGACCACGACCAGCGTCCGGTCGCCCGCCGCGGCCAGGATCTCCGCGGCCACGCCCGGGGAGTCCCCGTACGTCTCCCCCGTCGTGTCCGGCACCAGCGCGGCCAGCGCCTCGGCCGGCCCCCACGGCGTCTCGTCGCCCACCGCGATGTTGGCGACCGGGCTCAGCCGGGCCACGTACGGCGCCTTGACCGGCACCGGGGCCGTACGGGTGACCCGTACCGCCCGCCGGGCGGCGACCAGGCCGATCTCCGCCGGGCCGGACGCGCTCCCCTCCTCAGTGGGCGCGCCCGGCCGGGCGGTGTCCCTGGACCGGCGGGTCCAGTCGGCGAGGGACCGGACCCGCGCGGCGGCGTCGGCCAGCCGCTCCTCGGGCAGCCGCCCCTCCCGCACCGCCGCGACCAGCGCGTCGCGCAGCCGCAGCACGGTGTCCTCGTCGGCCAGCCCGCCGCCCACGCAGATCGCGTCGGCCCCCGCCGCGATCGCGAGCACCGAGCCGCGCTCGATGCCGTACGTGCCGGCGATGGCGTTCATCTCCATGCCGTCGGTGACGATCAGCCCCTGGTAGCCCAGCTCCCCGCGCAGCAGTCCGGTGAGGATCTGCGGGCTGAGGGTGGCCGGCCGGGTCGGGTCGAGCGCGGGCAGCAGGATGTGCGCGCTCATGATCGCCTTGGTGCCGGCCTCGATCGCCGCGCGGAACGGCACCAGTTCGCGGGCGTGCAGGGTCGCGAGGTCCGCGTCGATGCGCGGCAGCGCCTCGTGCGAGTCGACGTTCGTGTCGCCGTGGCCCGGGAAGTGCTTGGTGCAGGCGGCCACGCCGACGGACTGCAGGCCCTGGACGTAGGCGGCGGTGTGCCGGGCCGCCAGCTGCGTGTCGGCCCCGAAGGACCGGACGCCGATGACCGGGTTGTCCGGGTTGGAGTTGACGTCCGCGGAGGGCGCCCAGTTGAGGTTGACCCCGCACTCGGCGAGCCGGCGGCCCAGTTCGCGGGCGACCTCGGTGGTGAGCGCGGTGTCGTCCACCGCGCCGAGGGCGAGGTTGCCGGGGAAGGAGGAGCCGCCGCGCACCTCCAGGCGCGTGACGTCCCCGCCCTCCTCGTCGATGGCGACCAGGACGTCGTCCCGCTCGGCCCGCAGCTGCGCGGTGAGCGCGGCCAGCTGCCCGGGCGAGGCGATGTTGCGGCCGAACAGGCCGACGGAGGTGAGGCCCTCGCCGACCCGGCGCAGCAGCCAGTCGGGGGCGGTGGTGCCGAGGAAGCCCGGCTGGAGCACGGCCAGGGCGTCGCGGGTCAGCGTGTCCGTGCGGTGGGCGGTGATCGTCATCGGGAGCGGTTATCCCTTCACTGCGCCAGCGGTCAGGCCCGCGGCCATCTTGCGCTGGACGATGAGGAACAGCACGACGATCGGGATGGCCATCATGGTGGAGCCGGCCATCATCGGAGCGAACTCGGTGCCGTTCTTGGTGGTGAAGTTGCCGAGCCAGACGGTGGCCGTCTGGTTCTGCTGGCTCATGAGCATCAGGGCGTACAGGTACTCGTTCCACGCCTGGATGAAGCCGTAGACGGAGGTGGCGACCATGCCCGGGGCGAGCAGCGGGAAGACCACCCGCAGGAAGGCCCCGGTCGGGGTGCAGCCGTCGACCATGGCCGCCTCTTCGAGCTCCTTGGGGATGTTGACGATGAAGCCGCGCAACGTCCACACGGTGAAGGGGAGGATGAAGGTCAGGTAGGTGATGATCAGGCCGGTCAGCTTGTCGTACTGACCGAGGTCGTTCAGCAGCAGGAAGACCGGGATGATCATCGCGACCAGCGGGATCATCTGGACGGCCAGGATGCCGACGATGACCACCTTGCGGCCGCGGAAGGCGAAGCGGGAGATGGCCAGCGCGGCCAGCATGCCGACCACGATGCCGATGACGACCACGACCGACGAGACCAGCAGGCTGCGCCCGACCGGGCCCCAGAAGTCCGCGATGTCCAGGGCGCGGCGGAAGTTCGCCAGCGTCCAGGTGTGCGGGAAGAACTGCGGGTTCGGGTCGATGGCGTCCTTGGCGGGCTTGAACGCCGTGTTGAGCATCCAGTAGACCGGGAAGCCGGCGGTGGCGGCGACCAGCAGGCCGACGAGGTTCCAGCCGAGCTTGGACTTCTTGAAGCCGCCCTTGGAGCCGGCCTTCTTGAGGCGGGCGGCCCGGGGGGTCGCGGTGGTCGAGGTCACTCCACCTCTCCGATCTTCAGCATCTGGCGCATGTAGACGGCAACCACGCCCAGCAGGAGCAGGACGGTCACCAGGGCGATGGCCGAGCCGCCCGAGTAGTCGTTGACCACGAAGGCCTTCTGGTACGAGTACGTGGTCAGCAGCTGGAACTCGGCCTCGGGGTTGCCGTTGCGCATGACGAAGACCTGGGGGAAGACGCCCATGTCCCAGATGACCGAGAGGGTCGTCAGCATGACGATGATCGGCTTGAGGATCGGCAGGGTCACGTGCCGGAAGACGCCCCAGGCGCCGGCGCCGTCGAGCCGGGCGGCCTCCTCGAGCTCCTTGGGCACCTGCGTGAGGCCCGCGCTGAGGGTGATGACCACGAACGGCACCGCGCCCCAGACCACCAGGAGCATGATCACCGCGAGGCCCTGGGGGCCGCTGGCGAACCAGTTGTGGCCGTCCATGTCGACCCCGGGCAGCTGGCTCAGCAGGTAGTTGAGCACGCCGTAGCCGGAGTCGAAGATCCACTTGAAGACGGCGGTGGCGACGATGATGGGCATGCCCCAGCTCGCCACCAGCGCCACGCTGATCAGGCCCTTGACCCAGCCGGAGACCCGCTGGAGGAGCAGGGCGATCAGCATGCCGAGGACCATGGTCAGGACGACCGCGCCGCCGGCGAAGAGCACCGTGCGCAGGACGACCGTCCAGAAGACGCTGTCGCCGAGGATGGCGCTGAAGTTGTCGAAGCCGACCCACTCGGCGTCCTTGAAGCCCCACAGCTCGGACTTGCCGAAGCTCTGGAAGGACAGGGTGACCAGGCGAAGCAGCGGGTACCCCATGACCAGCACGATGATCAGCAGGCAGGGGGCGAGCAGCAGCCAGGGCGTCGCGGAGGAGCCCTTCTTGCCCTTCTTGCCGGGGCCCGTACTGGGGGTGTCCGCCTGCGACGCCGGCGTTCGCTTCGCCGGTGGCAGATCGGCGGTGGTGGTCTGTGCGGCACTCATCGCGTGCTCCTCGCAGGTCCCTCTCTTGGTACGGGCAGCAGGGCCCCGCCGAGGTGGCGGGGCCCTGCCCGGTCAGGTCACTTGGTGTTGATGACCTTGTCGATCTCGGCGTCGGCGGCCTTGGCCGCGTCCGCGACCGACTTCTTGCCGGTGCCGATCTCCTGGAGCATGGTCTGCAGGAGCTTGGCCTTCTCGACCTGGCCCCAGCCGGGCGCGGTCGGGACGAACCAGGAGGACTCGGCCGCGGTGGCCGCGACCTGGGTCTTCGGGTCGGCCTTCAGCGGGCCGAGGTCCGTCTTGTTGTTGGGCAGGTTGCCCTTGGCGATCAGGCCCTTCTGGCCCTGCGCGCCGGTGAAGGCGTTGATCCACTCGCCGGCGATGTCCTTGGCGCCGGACTTGGACGGGATCGCCAGGTCGGAGCCGCCGAGGAAGACCGGGAGGTTCTTGCCGTTCGGGCCGGGCATCACGAAGTTCTCGAGCTTGTCGGCGAGCTTGCCGACCTTGTCGTTCTCCGGGGTGGCCGCGGTGCCGCCCTCCCAGGCGGCGGCGAAGATGGCGCCGGCGTTGCCCTGGCCGAAGACGACCGGACGGTCGGACTCGTCCTTGGTCTTGTCGGCGTGCATGTACTTGTCGAGGATCGCCTTGTACTGCGTCAGGCCCTTGATCGACTCGGGCGAGGAGAGCGAGGCCTTCCACTGGCCGCCGTCGTTCTTGGCGATGGCGCCGCCCGCGTCGTAGACGAAGGACATGGCCGCGTACCAGTCCGGCGAGGGCTGGTACCAGGCGCTGAACTTGGCGCCCTTCTTCTTCTGGATGGCGTCCAGGGCGGAGGTCAGCTCGGCCCAGCTCTTCGGGGCGGCCTTGACGCCCGCCTCGGCGGCGACGTCCTTGCGCCAGGTGCCCACGCGGCCACCGGCGTAGTAGGGGACGCCGTAGGTCTTGCCGTCGTAGGTGACGGACTCCTTGAGGGCGTCCAGCCAGGCCGCGGAGTTGTCGTACTTCGAGGCGTCGATCTCCGAGAAGGCGCCGGTCGACATGTAGCCGATCATCTCGGAGTTGCCCATCTCGACCACGTCCGGAGCCTTGTCCGTGGCGAGCACCGCGTCGAGCTTGGCGTTCTTGTCCGGCCAGCCGTAGTACTCGTGCTTGACCTTCAGGCCCGGGTGCTTCGCGATCACCGCGTCGTCGGCCGCCTTGACCAGGTCCGGCCAGTTGTTCTGGGCGTCGACCGTCAGCCAGACCGTGATTTCCTTGGCGGCGGACGGCTTGTCGCCGCCGTCCTTCTTGTCGTCCGAGCCGCCGCACGCCGCCAGACCGATCACCATGCCCGCGACACCAACCGCCGCGATGAGCTTGCGCTTCACGCCACCCTCCTCAGGGATGCTGCAGTCCCCCTGCCCGCCGTACGTGAAATACGCCAAGTACTGCCGTGGGGCCGGGATCTGATCCATATTGGTTTAGACCAGTAGCCTGGAGCTTGGCCTAGACCTTTGGGGGTGTCAAGGGTGTAATAAACGAGGTGTGAGTCCGTTACCGGACCGACACCTCAGGGAGGGGCGACGTCCGTGCTCCGGCCCGTGTCACGATGTGACCGCAAGAGACGGAGGAGCCGGTGACGGCTGTGAAACTGGAGTCGGGAAGGCAGGCGGCGATGGCCACCGAAGGGGCGCTCACGGAGCCGGAGAGCGGGGCAGCCACTCGTACCGCGCGCGTGCCCAAGTACTACCGACTCAAGCGGCATTTGCTCGAAATGACCGAAACGCTCCCACCCGGCACCCCGGTGCCGCCGGAGCGCACGCTGGCCGCGGAGTTCGACACCTCCCGGACCACCGTCCGGCAGGCGCTCCAGGAGCTGGTCGTCGAGGGGCGGCTGGAGCGCATCCAGGGCAAGGGCACCTTCGTCGCCAAGCCGAAGGTCTCCCAGGCGCTGCAACTGACCTCCTACACCGAGGACATGCGGGCCCAGGGCCTGGAGCCGACCTCCCAGCTGCTCGACATCGGCTACGTCACCGCCGACGACACCCTCGCCGGCCTGCTGAAGATCACCACCGGCGGGCGGGTGCTGCGGATCGAGCGGCTCCGCCTGGCCAGCGGCGAGCCGATGGCCATCGAGACCACGCACCTTTCGGCCAAGCGCTTCCCCGCACTGCGCCGCTCGCTGGTCAAGTACACCTCGCTCTACACCGCCCTCGCGGAGGTGTACGACGTCCACCTGGCCGAGGCCGAGGAGACCATCGAGACCTCGCTGGCCACCCCGCGGGAGGCCGGCCTGCTCGGCACCGACGTCGGCCTGCCGATGCTGATGCTCTCCCGGCACTCGCTGGATGCGGACGGCGAGCCGGTGGAGTGGGTCCGCTCGGTCTACCGGGGCGATCGTTACAAGTTCGTAGCCCGACTCCAGCGCCCCGCCGTCTGACGGGGAGTTGACTCTCGTACCGGTATACGGACGGGGTCTTACCTCCAGCGGGCAGGTCCCCGTAGATTCCCTGCGCATTGCGTAGATGATCACGAGGGGACGAGGGTCATGGCGAAACCGGGATCAACGGGATCAACGGGATCGGAGCGGAACGCGGCGGGTCCGGCCGGCATGGCGGACCCGCCTTCGCCGTCGGGGGGCATGACGCCCGCGGCAATGGCGGTCTGGGCCCTGGTCGCCCTGGTCGGGGCGCTCGGCTGGGGGGTGCTCGCGCTCTCCCGGGGCGAGGAGATCTCGGCCGCCTGGCTGCTCGCCGCGGCGCTGGGCTCGTACGCCATCGCGTACCGCTTCTACTCGCGCTTCATCGCCCGGCGGGTGCTGCGGGTGGACAAGTCGCGGGCCACCCCGGCCGAACGCCTTGACAACGGTGTCGACTTCCACCCGACCGACCGGCGGGTGCTCTTCGGCCACCACTTCGCGGCCGTCGCGGGCGCCGGTCCGCTGGTCGGCCCGGTGCTCGCCGCACAGATGGGCTATCTGCCGGGCACCATCTGGATCGTGGCCGGCGTGATCTTCGCCGGCGCCGTCCAGGACATGGTCACGCTCTTCTTCTCCACCCGCCGCGACGGCCGCTCGCTCGGCCAGATGGCGCGCGAGGAGATCGGCCCGGTGGGCGGCGCGGCGGCCCTGGTCGCGGTCTTCGCCATCATGATCATCCTGCTGGCGGTGCTGGCGCTGGTGATCGTCAACGCCCTGTCGCACTCGCCCTGGGGCGTCTTCTCCATCGGCATGACCATCCCGATCGCCCTCTTCATGGGCGTGTACCTGCGGGTGCTGCGGCCCGGTCGGGTCACCGAGGTCTCGCTGATCGGCGTGGCGCTGCTGCTGCTCTCGCTGGTGGCCGGCGGCTGGGTGGCGGAGTCCTCCTGGGCCGACTTCTTCACCCTCAAGCCCACCACCCTGGTGCTGTGGATGGTCGGTTACGGCTTCCTCGCCTCGGTGCTGCCGGTGTGGCTGCTGCTGGCCCCGCGCGACTACCTGTCCACCTTCATGAAGGTCGGCACCATCGCGCTGCTGGCGCTCGGGGTGGTCATCGCCATGCCGACGCTGAAGATGCCGGCGGTCACCGACTTCGCCTCGCGCGGGGACGGGCCGGTCTTCGCCGGCTCGATGTTCCCGTTCGTCTTCATCACCATCGCCTGCGGCGCGCTCTCCGGCTTCCACGCCCTGGTCTCCTCGGGCACCACCCCGAAGATGGTCCAGAAGGAGACCCAGGTCCGGATGATCGGCTACGGCGCGATGCTGACCGAGTCGTTCGTGGCCGTGATGGCCGTCATCGCGGCCTGCATCATCGAGCCGGGCCTGTTCTTCGCCGTCAACTCCCCCGCCGGAGTGGTCGGCACGACCGTGCAGACCGCCTCCGAGGCCATCGGCCACCTCGGCTTCAGCATCACCCCCGAGGCGCTGGCGCAGGCCGCCAAGGACGTGGAGGAGGCCAGCCTGCTCTCCCGGACCGGCGGTGCGCCCACCTTCGCGCTGGGCATGTCCGAGATCTTCTCGGGCGTGATCGGCGGGGCCGGGCTGAAGGCCTTCTGGTACCACTTCGCGATCATGTTCGAGGCGCTGTTCATCCTGACCACGCTGGACGCGGGCACCCGGGTGGGCCGCTTCATGCTCCAGGACACCCTGGGCAACGTCTACAAGCCCTTCCGGCAGGTCAGCTGGAAGCCGGGGGTCTGGATCTCCAGCGCGCTCGTGGTGGGCGCCTGGGGGTACTTCCTGTGGGTCGGCGTGCACGACCCGCTCGGCGGCATCAACCAGCTCTTCCCGCTCTTCGGCATCGCGAACCAGCTGCTGGCCGCGGTCGCCCTGGCCGTGTGCACCACCCTGCTGGTCAAGTCCGGCCGGCTGAAGTGGGCGTGGGTGACCGGCGTACCGCTGGTGTGGGACGCCGCGGTGACGCTCACCGCCTCCTGGATGAAGATCTTCTCCGACGACCCGCGGGTCGGCTTCTTCGCCCAGCGCGACAAGTACCAGTCGGGCATCGACGCCGGGAAGGTGCTGCCGCCGGCCAAGTCGCTGGACGACATGCACACCGTGGTCACCAACTCGACCGTGGACGGCGTCCTGTCCGCGCTCTTCGCGGTCCTGATCGTGGTGGTGCTGGCGGACGCGCTGCGGGTCTGCGTCCAGGCGGCCCGCAGGCCGGA
Source organism: Streptomyces sp. NPDC089919 (assembly GCF_040684615.1). NCBI lineage: Bacteria > Bacillati > Actinomycetota > Actinomycetes > Kitasatosporales > Streptomycetaceae > Streptomyces > Streptomyces sp. NPDC089919. The sequence continues at coordinate 26,535 of NZ_JBFBGK010000092.1, read as the reverse complement.
GTCGGTGGTGCTGCACGAGGCCCCCTATGTCGAGTCGAAGATCGTCGCCCCGGCCGGGCTGATCGCCACGGCCGAGGAGAAGGCCGAGCTCGCGGCCGCCGGACTCGACTCGGGCGGCGGCCGCGTCAAGGAGGGCGTGACCTCGTGACGGCGGCCGGCCTGCTGGCCCGGATCCGGTTCTACGTCCGCGAGTTCACCGGCGAGGCGGCCTACGACCGGCACCTCGCGCACCTGCGCGCGCACGACCCCGGGGCGGCGGTGCCGACCCGCCGGGAGTTCGAGCGGGCCCGTACGGACGCCCGCGAGGCGGATCCGCGCGAGGGCTTCCGCTGCTGCTGAGCGCGGCGCCGCGGGGCCGGAGGGCCGTCGGGGGATCCCCGGCGGCCCTCCGCCGTACCGGTGCGGCACACTCGGAGCATGGACATCGTGATCAGGGAAGCCCTGCCCGCCGAATACGCCGAGCTGGGCGAGGTCACCGCCCGCGCCTACGTCCTGGACGGCCTGCTCGAAGGGCATGACGACGACCCCTACGCGGCCGTCCTGCGCGATGTGGCGGGCCGGGCGGCCCAGGGCACCGTCCTGGTCGCCGTCGACCGCGAGGGGCGGCTCCTGGGCGGTCTGGCGTACGCCCCGCCCGGCAGCCCACTGGCCGACATCGCCCGCGCGGGCGAGGCGGAGTTCCGGATGCTCGCGGTGGCCCGGGAGGGCCGCGGGCGGGGTGCCGGCGAGGCGCTGGTCCGGGCCTGCCTCGAACGCGCCCGGGCGACCCCCGGGGTGACCCGGATGGTGATGTCCACCCAGCCCGCCATGCGCGGCGCGCAGCGCATCTACGAACGCCTGGGCTTCACCCGCTCCCCCGAACGCGACTGGTCCCCGCGCCCGGGCCTGAGCCTCCTGACGTACGGGCTGGACCTGTAGGGCCCCGGCAGTCCACCGATCGTTTCCGGCCGTCCCCGCGGCCGCCCGCCGGCCGTCGTACGACGCGCCCGGCCGGGCCGCGGGGAGGGCCCTGCGGCATGCCCCGGTACGGGCCCGGTACCGGGCGCCCCGCCTCCGCAGGACGGTAGCGGAGAGACACGGCCCCGGGACTCCCCGTCGCGGGCGACACAACATCTAGGGGGTCACACGATCAGGCGCCCCCACATGTATGCTCGTCCTCGCTGTCGCCGCAGGGGAATCCGGTGAGAATCCGGAACTGTCCCGCAACGGTATGAAGTGCACGCATTCGTGCATCGGGAGTCCGAGGACCTGCCGACGGTGTGCCCGGGTCGACCGAACCGGGTGCCGAGACGTCCGGGCCTCGCGGTTGGGCCGGTGGACGCCGTGCGGAGTACGCGTTTCTGCCACGCCCGCACGCGCCCCCGCACGCCCGCCCGCCGTGGTGACCGGAGCCGAGCGAGGGAGAGCCCCCCACCGTGACCATCGCGCCTGCCGCACCGCGCGCCGTGTCCGAGCCGTCCGAGACTCCTGCCGAGCCCGGGGGCCCCGGCGCCGCTCTGCTGCGCACCCTCACGGAACTCACCGCGGACCTCCCGGACACCGACCCGGGCCGGGTCGCCGCCGCCGCCCTGCGCGGCCGCAGCGCCACCGCCGACGAGGCGGAGCTGCGCGGCCTGGCCACCGAGGCCGCCGCCGGGCTCATCTCCGAGGACCCCGCCTACTCCCGGCTCGCCGCCCGGCTGCTCACCCTCGCCATCGCCGACGAGGCCACCGGCCAGGGCGCGACCTCCTTCGCCGCCTCCGTCGAGGTGGGCCACCGCGAGGGCCTGATCGCCGACCGGACCGCCGACTTCGTCAAGCTGCACGCCGCCCGGCTGGACGCCCTGGTCGAGGCCTCCGTCGCGGCCGGCGCCGACGACCGCTTCGGTTTCTTCGGCCTGCGCACCCTGCACAGCCGCTACCTGCTGCGCCACCCGATCACCCGCCAGGTGGTCGAGACCCCCCAGCACTTCATGCTCCGGGTCGCCTGCGGCCTCGCCGAGGACGACAGCGTCCGCGCGCTGGAGGAAGTGACCTCGCTCTACGCCCTGATGAGCCGGCTGGACTACCTCCCGTCCTCGCCGACGCTCTTCAACTCCGGCACCCGGCACCCGCAGATGTCCTCCTGCTACCTGCTGGACTCCCCGCTGGACGAGCTGGACTCGATCTACGACCGCTACCACCAGGTGGCCCGGCTCTCGAAGCACGCCGGCGGCATCGGCCTGGCGTACTCCCGCATCCGCGCCCGCGGTTCGCTGATCCGCGGCACCAACGGGCACTCCAACGGCATCGTGCCGTTCCTCAAGACCCTCGACGCCTCCGTGGCCGCGGTCAACCAGGGCGGCCGCCGCAAGGGCGCCGCCGCCGTCTACCTGGAGACCTGGCACGCGGACATCGAGGAGTTCCTGGAGCTCCGCGACAACACCGGCGAGGACGCCCGCCGCACCCACAACCTCAACCTCGCGCACTGGATCCCGGACGAGTTCATGCGCCGGGTGAACGCCGACGCCCCGTGGTCGCTCTTCTCCCCCTCCGACGTACCGGAGCTGGTCGACCTGTACGGCGCGGAGTTCGACGCCGCGTACACCAAGGCCGAGGCCGCGGGCCTGGCCCGCAAGACCATGCCGGCCCGGGACCTGTACGGCCGCATGATGCGCACCCTGGCGCAGACCGGCAACGGCTGGATGACCTTCAAGGACGCCTCCAACCGGACCGCCAACCAGACCGCCGAGCCCGGCGCCGTGGTGCACTCCTCGAACCTGTGCACCGAGATCATCGAGGTCACCGACGACGGCGAGACCGCGGTCTGCAACCTCGGCTCGGTCAACATGGGCGCCTTCGTGACCGAGGCCGGCGAGCTGGACTGGGAGCGGCTGGACGAGACCGTCCGGACCGCCGTGACCTTCCTCGACCGGGTCGTGGACATCAACTTCTACCCGACCGAGCAGGCCGGCCGCTCCAACGCCAAGTGGCGTCCGGTGGGCCTGGGCGCGATGGGCCTCCAGGACGTCTTCTTCAAGCTGCGGCTGCCCTTCGACTCGGCCGAGGCCAAGGCGCTCTCCACGAAGATCGCCGAGCGGATCATGCTCGCGGCGTACGAGGCCTCCTGCGACCTGGCCGAGCGCCACGGCCCGCTGCCGGCCTGGGAGAAGACCCGGACCGCGCGCGGCGTGCTGCACCCCGACCACTACGACGTCGAGCTCAACTGGCCGGAGCGCTGGGACGCGCTGCGCGCCCGGGTCGCCACGACCGGGATGCGCAACTCCCTGCTGCTGGCCATCGCGCCGACCGCGACCATCGCCTCGATCGCCGGCGTGTACGAGTGCATCGAGCCGCAGGTCTCCAACCTCTTCAAGCGCGAGACGCTCAGCGGTGAGTTCCTCCAGGTCAACGCCTACCTGGTGGAGGACCTGAAGAAGCTCGGCGTCTGGGACGCGCAGACCCGCGAGGCGCTGCGTGAGGCCTCCGGCTCGGTGCAGGGCTTCGGCTGGATCCCGGCCGAGGTGCGCGAGCTGTACCGCACCGCCTGGGAGATCCCGCAGCGCGGCCTGATCGACATGGCCGCGGCCCGTACGCCCTTCCTGGACCAGAGCCAGTCGCTCAACCTGTTCCTGGAGACGCCCACCATCGGCAAGCTCAGCTCGATGTACGCGTACGCCTGGAAGCAGGGCCTGAAGACCACGTACTACCTGCGCTCGCGCCCGGCGACGAAGATCGCCCGCGCCGCGTCCGGCACGGCCGCCGTCCCGGCCGCCGCCACCCCCCTCCCGCAGGCCGTCGATGCCGAGGCGCTGGCCTGCTCCCTTGAGAACCCCGAGTCCTGCGAGGCCTGCCAGTAATGCCCACCGAAAAGAAGAACCTGCTCGACCCCGGCTTCGAGCTGACCCTCCGGCCCATGCGCTACCCGGACTTCTACGAGCGCTACCGGGACGCGATCAAGAACACCTGGACGGTGGAGGAGGTCGACCTCCACTCGGACGTCGCGGACCTCGCGAAGCTGACGCCCGCCGAGCAGCACATGATCGGCCGCCTGGTCGCGTTCTTCGCGACCGGCGACTCGATCGTCTCGAACAACCTGGTGCTGACGCTGTACAAGCACATCAACTCCCCGGAGGCGCGCCTGTACCTGTCGCGCCAGCTCTTCGAGGAGGCCGTGCACGTCCAGTTCTACCTGACGCTGCTCGACACCTACCTGCCCGACCCGGACGACCGCGCGGCGGCCTTCGACGCGGTCGAGGAGATCCCCTCGATCCGCGAGAAGGCGCAGTTCTGCTTCAAGTGGATGGACTCGGTCGAGAAGATCGAGCGGCTGGAGGACGCCGCCGACCGGCGCCGCTTCCTGCTGAACCTGATCTGCTTCGCGGCCTGCATCGAGGGCCTGTTCTTCTACGGCGCCTTCGCCTACGTGTACTGGTTCCGCAGCCGGGGCCTGCTGCACGGCCTGGCCACCGGCACCAACTGGGTGTTCCGCGACGAGACCATGCACATGAACTTCGCCTTCGAGGTCGTGGACACGGTCCGCAAGGAGGAGCCGGAGCTCTTCGACGACGCCCTCCAGCAGCAGGTCACCGACATGCTGAAGGAGGCCGTGGAGGCGGAGCTGCAGTTCGGCCGCGACCTGTGCGGTGACGGCCTGCCCGGCATGAACACCGAGTCGATGCGCGAGTACCTGGAGTGCGTCGCGGACCAGCGCCTGGTCCGCCTCGGCTTCCCGCCGGTCTACGGCTCGCAGAACCCGTTCTCCTTCATGGAGCTGCAGGGCGTCCAGGAGCTGACCAACTTCTTCGAGCGCCGCCCCTCGGCCTACCAGGTCGCCGTCGAGGGCACGGTCGACCTCGACGAGGACTTCTAGCCGGCCAATGCGAAGGGCCCCGCACCGGAGTTCCGGTGCGGGGCCCTTCCGCGTGGCGGGTGCCGACTAGGCGTTGGGCACGGTCTCGTAGCGCGGGGTGCCCTCTTCCATCTGGCGCAGGGCGTCCTTGCGCTCGCGCTTGGAGAGCCGGTCGATGTACAGGTAGCCGTACAGGTGGTCGGTCTCGTGCTGGAGGCAGCGGGCGAAGTAGCCGGTGCCGCGCACCTTGATCGGGTTGCCCTGGGCGTCCTGGCCGGTGACCTCGGCGTAGTCCGGGCGGGCCAGCGCCGCGTAGGCGGTCGGCACCGACAGGCAGCCCTCGTTGGAGTCGTCCAGCACGCGCGCGCCGGCCGGCAGCTCGACCAGCTTCGGGTTGACGACCACGCCGGTGTGGCGCTTGCCGTCGTCGTCCGGGCAGTCGTAGACGAAGACCTTCTGGTCCACGCCGATCTGGTTGGCGGCCAGGCCCACGCCCTCGGCGGCCTTCTGGCTCGCGAACATGTCGTCGATCAGCGCGGCCAGCTCGTCGCCGAACTCGGTGACGTCCTTGCACTCCCGGTGCAGGACCGGGTTGCCCACGACGGTGATCGGGCGGGCCGTGCCGCGCTCGCGGTGGGCGAGCTCACGCGCCTCGCAGTCCTCGGTGTCCACGACGTACCCGTCGTTGACCTCGCCCTGCTGCTCCGTCTCCTGCTGCGCCATGTCCGCCGTACGCCTTCCTCAAGTCACCGTGTGTACCCGTACAGCCTACGGGCAGGGGGCCGGGCCGGTTCGGCGGACCGCTCAGCAGACCTCTTCGAGGTCCCGCCACTCGCGGGTGTCGGGGCTGTCGGCCACCCAGCCGTCCAGCAGCCCGCGCACCAGGCCCGCGGGGGCGGCGATGCCGCACTCCCGCTCGGGCACCCACAGGGAGCCCGAGCCGGCCGTCCGGTGGCCGAGCGGGCCGGGGTGGCCCGGTTCGCTGTGGTCGTGCGGGTCCAGCTGCTCGCCGTCGCCCTCGCCGCTGGGCATGGCGCTCTCCGAGCAGGTGCGGCAGAGCAGCCGCACCGAGGAGGACCAGTCCTCGGCGGCGAAGCCCGCGTCCGAGGCCAGCTGCTCCAGGGCGTCCCGGTCGGCCTCGGTGGCCGCCTCCAGCAGCACCACCCAGGTCGGCACCGGCGAGGGCGCCCACAGCTCGATCTCGTCGAAGACGGGGAAGGAGGGGCCGGCCGCGGTCACCCGCTCACCGTGCGGGACGCCGTCGTGCAGCACCACCTCGCCCCAGCGGCGCCCGGAGGAGGGCAGCGGGATCGAGAGGACCTCCATCCGGGCCGGATCCAGTCTGCGGCCCCACACCACCTCGGCTTCACCCTCGGGCGACAGCCGGACCGCGGCGCTGCCCAGCTCCATGCCCACCGGCTCGCCGGTGGGCGCCCCGCCGCGCGGGTCGCCGGGCACCTTGAGGCCGTACGCCTGCCAGGCCCGGCGGGCCAGCGGCCAGTCCTGCAGGGCGGTGGCGGCGATGCCGACGTTCCACCAGTCGGGGGTGCCGGTCTCCCGGTCGAGCAGGGCCACGGCGCGCAGCCCGGCGGCCCGCGCCTGCTCCCAGTCGTGCCGGAACTTGTGCAGCAGGGCCAGGTTGAACCAGGACTCGGACAGCCAGGGCTCCAAGTCCGCGGCGCGCGTCAGCAGCGCACCCGCGTCCTCGTACCGGCCGTCGCCGATCAGCGTGAACGCGCGGTCGGTGGCCTGCCGCCACGAGGCGGAGGGCCGATGCCGTACCTTCCCGAAGATCCTCACGATTCCCGCCTGCCTGGGGGCACCCGCCCAGCCGGGGCTGGGCCTGCGGTGCAGCCTTGCGGACACTCTCACTTCGCATCCAACCATGCCCGCTCGGACGGCCGCTCATTACCCATGGGTTACCCAGCCGGGAAGGCGGTGACTCCGGCCGGCCGGGACCGGCCGCCGTCGCGCTGGAGGACCCGTGCCAGGCACTCCACGACCTCGGGCTGGTACTCGTGCGCGGTGGCCAGCCGCAGCTGCTCCAGGGCCGCCAGGGAGCCGCCCGGGTACGGGGAGCCGCCCGCCAGGTCGTCGTAGGCGTTGACGGCCCGGACGATCCGGGCCGCCACCGGCTGCTCCCGGTACGGGTCGGCCTGCCGCTCCACCACCACGGCCACCTCGGCCGGCACGCCGGTCTGCCGGGCCACCTCGCCGCCGAGCCGGGCGATCCGCTCCCGCTCGGCGGCCGGCAGCGCGGCGGTGGCCCCGCTGGGCACCGGGTCGACCAGCGAGAGCTGCCCGATGTCGTGCATCAGGGCGGCGTACTCCAGCACGGTCAGCTCCCGCTCGGTCAGCCCGAGCTCGCGGCCCACCGCGCAGCTCAGCGCCGCCACCCGGCGGGCGTGCCCGGGCCGGGTGTAGCCGGCGATCTCGGTGGCCCGGGCCAGCGAGGTGATGGTCTGCCGGTAGGTGGTGCGGACCGCGGAGATCCGCCGGAAGGACAGCTGGGTCAGCAGCAGCGGGACGCAGAAGACGGGCAGCGCCCACAGCCCGGCCACCGCCACCCCGAGGGACATCACGACCCCGGTCGCACAGATGGCCGAGCCGATGCCGGGCAGCGCCCGCAGCTCGTCGCGGAGCAGCGGACCGTACGGCCAGCCGGTGCGGGCCCCGGCCAGCGCGGCGGCCAGCACGGCGTCGCAGAGCGCGCTGAGCCCGAGCAGCAGCACCAGGAACACGGCCATCAGGGGGCCCTGCCCGATGCCCTCGTCCAGCCGCCCGGAGTTGGACAGCGGTTGGAAGCAGGCGGCGGCGAAGGCCACCGTCAGCACCCGGCGGGCCAGGTGGTCCAGGGCGGGCCCGCGGCCGGCGGCCACCTGCGGGACCACCCCGACCAGGGCGGCCGCGACGACCACGGCGACGGTCTGGAGGACGCCGTGGTGGGTGGGCTGGCCGGCGTTCTGCCCGAGCAGGGCGTACGCCAGGGCGCCGGCGGCACCGAGCGGGGCGGGCTGCCGGTTCTCCGCGGGGCCGGGCCCGGGCCGGTCCCGGCGGGCCAGCTCCCCGACGGTGATCAGGACCGCGAAGGCCAGCGCGGTGCCGGGCTCGGCCACGCCGTGCCAGAGGGTCCAGCCGAGCCCGGCCGCGGTCAGCACGGCCGCGGCGGCCCGCACCAGCAGCACCGCCGGGGCGCCGGCGGCCGTCACCGGCCGCCCCCCGCGCCCCGCGGCGCCGCTCCGGGCACGGCCGTGCCCTGTCCGGGCAGCAGCCCGCCGGGGGTGGTCGCGGTGGGTTCGGCGCCCCGGGGGGCGGCCACCGCGACGGTGTCCTCGTCGGAGGTGACCACCGGGTTCCAGCCCTCCCGGGCGATGGCCCGGACGAGCGCGCCGACCATCTCCGGGTCGAACTGGGAGCCGGCGCACCGGTCCAGTTCGGTCAGGGCGGTGCGGACCGGCCGGGCACGGCTGTAGGAGCGGGTGGAGGTCATCGCGTCGAAGGCGTCCGCCACCGCCACCACCCGGGCCACCGCGGGGATCTGGTCCCCGTGGAGCCCGTACGGGTAGCCCGAGCCGTCCACCCGCTCGTGGTGGTGCAGGATCGCCGACCGGGCCTCGCCGAGGAAGCCGATGCCCCGGACCATCTCGTGCCCGTACTCGGGGTGCAGCTCGATGACCCGGCGCTCGTCCGGGGTCAGCGGGCCGTCCTTGCGCAGCAGCCGGGTGGGCACCCCGAGCTTGCCGACGTCGTGCAGGATCCCGGCGAACCGGACGACCTCCAGCCGGTCCTCGGGCATGCCGAGCTCGCGGGCGATCATCGCGGAGGCCTGGCCGACCCGCTCGCTGTGCCCGCGGGTGTAGCGGTCCTTGATGTCCACGGCCTGCACCAGCGCCCGGATGGTCGCCTGGTGGGCGGCGCGCTCGCGGTGGTACTGGGCGAAGACCCAGCAGGAGATGTACATCGGCAGCAGCACCAGCAGGGCCGCCGGGGAGCCGTAGCGGCTGTGCCACAGCACGGCCATCATCAGCCCGGCCAGGCCGTGCACGCAGAAGGGCACGAGGGCCCGCAGCAGCAGGCCGTGCCAGGCCGCCCGGGCCGGCCGCCGCTCGGCGGTGACCAGGATCCCCGCGTCGAGCAGGGTCAGGACGAGGCAGAAGACGACGGAGGCCGCCGCGGCGGGCAGCAGCACCTCGGGGAAGCCGGGGGGCCGGTGGGGGCCCGGCCCGCCGAGCGCGGCCGGCCCGTGCAGCAGGGCGTACGCGTGGCCGGCGGCCCAGGCGGCCACCGACTGCTGGGCGGCGTGCCAGGTGCGGCGCACCCCGGCCGGTCGGCGGTCCACCCGTCCGGCGACGGCGCCGGGGACCGCGACCAGGGCCGCCGCGGCGGGCGGCAGCAGGAAGACGGCGGCCAGCACGACCGGGAAGAAGGCGCCCATCCCCTCGGGGACCCGGGCGCGCAGGAAGCGGCAGCCGCGCACCAGCTCCACGCACAGGTACAGGGCCGCGAGGGCCCCGACGGTCAGCCAGGGGGTGCCGGCGCGGAGCGCGGGGATCCCGCAGGCACCCGCGCCGAGGAGGGCGCACAGGATGTAGACCCGCGCCCCCGGCGGAAGTGCCCGCATGGCGCTCCTCTCCCCGTGTGCCCGAGCAGGTCCGGAACCGCGTCGGAAAACGGCGGTACCGAATGGGGAGAATATGGGGGCGGAGTGCCCGGTGGGCGGCAATTTCGCATTGCGCCGTCCGGGTGCCCCCGGATTAGCACCTTCGGGTGAACGAAGACGGCTTCCAGGGGCGGTTGTTCACGCGTTCGCCCGACGGGCGTTCAGGTCGTGGCCGGACCGGCGGTGATGTCGTGGTCCGGGACCGCTTCGCCGGCCCGGATCATCTCGATCCGGCCCATCACCTTGGAGCGCAGGTCGGTCGGCACGTCGTCCGAACCGCAGCAGCGCTTCACCAGCTTCTTCACGGCCTGCTCCAGGCCGTACTTCTCGAGGCAGGGCGAGCACTCGCCGAAGTGCGTCTCGAACTTCGTGCAGTCGCTGTCCGGCATCTCGTGATCGAGGAACTCATAAAGGTGGTCGAGGACCTCAGAGCAGTCCGTCTCGTGCGGCTCTCCGCAGCTCATGAGCCCGAGCCTTTCCGGTCGTTCGACTCTCCGGCACCAGCCGGGACGAGCCCGCGCTCACGGGCGTAGTCCTCGAGCATTCCACGGAGTTGGCGGCGGCCACGGTGCAGTCGGGACATGACCGTACCGATGGGTGTACCCATGATGTCCGCGATCTCCTTGTACGCAAAGCCCTCCACGTCGGCGAGGTAGACGGCGATGCGGAACTCCTCCGGAATGGCCTGGAGCGCTTCCTTCACATCAGAATCGGGCAGGTGGTCGAGCGCCTGCGATTCGGCCGAGCGCAGACCGGTCGACATGTGCGACTCGGCGCGCGCCAGCTGCCAGTCCTCGATCTCCTCCGCCGCACTGCGCTGCGGTTCGCGCTGCTTCTTGCGGTAGGAGTTGATGAAGGTGTTGGTCAGAATGCGGTACAGCCACGCCTTGAGATTGGTGCCCTCGCGGAACTGGTGGAAGGACGCGTACGCCTTCGCGTACGTCTCCTGCACGAGGTCCTCCGCGTCCGCGGGATTGCGCGTCATGCGCAGCGCGGCGGAGTACATCTGGTCGAGGTAACCGAGGGCGTCCCGCTCGAAGCGCGCATTGCGCTCGGCGGTCGTCTCCTCCACGTGGCCGTCGTCGGTCCCAGTGACAGGACCCACCTCCTCCAACACGGTGGCGAGGCCGTGGGCGGACCCGCTCGAATCGGAGAATAGTCGACCATCCCGGCCGCCCGCCGCCCGAGACGGGGCGTACTTCGACCCCGAAAGCACCGTCCACTCCAGGTCAGCGGCCTGCGGGCGGTTGGGGCAGATGGTCGAACCCATGCGGTCCCTCTCCTCTGGCGTGCGTGCTCGTGTACCGACGTCTGGCACAACAGAGGTGCCCGGCCGGGCATTCCCGGGCCCCGGCGGCCGCGGATGGGACCTCCGTCACCCCGCGCCGGGACCTGTGGCCCGCTGCCCGGCCAGCCAGTCCGCTACGGCTCCGGTGAGACTCGCCAGGACCTCCTCCTGGCCCAGCTCGGCCTTCTTGGGGACGGCGAAGCCGTGGTCCCCGAATGCCGCCTCCACCAGGTCGAAGGAGCCCTCGGGGAACTCCTCGGGACGTCCGAAGGGGTCCCGGCCGCCCTGCACGACGAGGGTCGGCACTCCGGTTCCGGTCAGCTCCGCGGCCCGGGACTTCTCCGGCTTGCCGGGCGGATGGAGCGGGAAGGCCAGCGCGAGGACGGCGACGGCGCCCAGCTCGCGGGCGGTGCGGCAGGCCACCCGCGCCCCGGCGCTGCGCCCGCCGGCCACCACCGGCAGCCCGGGCGCGGCCAGCGCCGGCCACACGGCCCGCCAGCCCTCGTCCAGCACCTTGGGAGCGGCCGCGACCTTCTTTCCAGCGACCCTCCAGGGTTGTTCGACCAGTGCGACCGTGATCCCGGCCGCCGGCAGGGCGGCGGCCAGCGCCTGGAGGTCGCGGGCCTCGATGCCGCCGCCAGCGCCGTGGCCCAGCGCGAGCACCAGGCGGGCGCCGGCCGCCGGGTGCCAGGTGATCCGGGCGGGGCCGGCCGGGGTGTCCACGGTCTGCGCCGACGGCGCGGCGGGGGTCTTCGTACGCGTCACGGCGCCATCCTGCCCGTCACCACAGCGTGCCCAGCTCAGGCGCGTCGAGTTCGGCCAGCAGCTCGGGCCCGTTGTTGCGGACGCTGCTGGCGGCGGTGGAGACGGGATAGGCCCGGAGCAGGCCGCCCGGCGGCGGTTCGAGCAGCCCGCGCAGCCGCTCGACTCCGGTGGTGCGCGGGTCCAGCCAGGCGTCCCAGCGGTCGGGGGTGAGCATCAGCGGCATCCGCGGGTGGATCTCGGCGAGCGAGCGCGGGCCCTCGGTACCGGCCCCGGCCAGCGGCGCGGTCTCCGCCTCGGTGGTGATCACCGAGCAGGTCACCCACCAGGCGGCCGGGTGCGCGTCGGGCAGGGTCCGGTCCCGCCAGAACTCGTAGATGCCGGCCATCGCGAAGACCGAGCCGTCGGCGGGGAGCACGAAGTACGGCTGCTTGCGGGCCCGCTTGCGCTTCCCCTCGACCTCCAGCTCCCGCTCGTCCCGGCCGGTGACCCACTCGTAGTAGCCGTCGGCGGGGATGATGCAGCGGCGCTGCATGAAGGGGTTCTTGAAGGACGGCTTCTCATGTATGGACTCGGCCCGGGCGTTGATCATCCGGGCGGCGCCCTCGGGGTTCTTGGCCCAGGACGGGACCAGGCCCCACTTCAGCACCCGCAGCTGGCGAACCGGCGTGGGGTCCTGCGCGTCTTTCAAGGGACGGTCGAGGACGACGTGGACCTCCTTGGTCGGGGCCACGTTGTAGTCGGGCGCCAGGGTCTCCGCCGGCTCCCACCGCTCGATCCCGAAGGCCTCCACCAGGTCCTCGGGCCGACGACTGGATGCATACCGTCCGCACATGGCTGCCACACTGCCATGACCCGGCACCCGTACGGCAAGGAGTCCGCCACCTGATGGACAGCACCCCTCTCGGCGGCCTGTGGGACCGGCTCACCGGCCTGCAGCCCGCGCCCGACCGGTGGCTGGTGGTGGTCACGGCCGTGATCGCGCTGGCCGTGGTCCTGCCCCGGCCGCTCTGGCGGATATCCCGCAACGCCATCACCATCGCCCACGAGGGCGGGCACGGCCTGGTGGCCGTGCTCTCCGGCCGCCGCCTCGACGGCATCCGGCTCCACTCGGACACCAGCGGGCTGACCGTCAGCCGGGGCCGGCCCAGCGGGATCGGGATGATCCTGACGGCCGCCGCGGGCTACACCGCGCCGCCGCTGCTGGGGCTGGGCGGCGCCTGGCTGCTCTCGGCGCACCGGATCACCCTGCTGCTGTGGGTGGCCACCGCGCTGCTGCTGGCGATGCTGGTGATGATCCGCAACGGCTACGGCGCGCTGACCGTGCTCCTCACCGGCGGCACCTTCCTGCTGGTCTCCTGGCTGGCCCCGGCCGACGTGCAGTCCCTCTTCGCGTACGGCGTCGTGTGGTTCCTGCTGCTGGGCGGGGTGCGGCCGGGCTTCGAGCTGGGCGCGAAGCGCCGGCACGGCGGGGCCCCCGACTCGGACGCCGACCAGCTGGGGCGGCTGACCCATGTGCACCCGGTCGTCTGGCTGCTCTTCTTCCACGCCGTCTCGCTCTGCTCGCTGACCGGCGGCGGGCGCTGGCTGCTCGGCCTCTGACCCACCCGCGACCGGCCGCTCCGGCCCGGCTCGACACCCGCCCTTCCACGCCCTGAGACGGGCCGGTCGCGGGCGGGGGTCCGGTGGAGGGAGCAACTAAAGTGAGGGCCATGACCGAGACCCCCGCTCCCCCCGCCCTCTGGCCCGCCCCGCTCGCGGACGGGCCCGTCCGTGCCACCGTCACCGTGCCGGGGTCCAAATCGGTCACCAACCGCGCCCTGGTGCTGGCCTCGCTGGCCGCCGAGCCCGGCTGGGTGCGCCGGCCGCTGCGCTCGCGCGACTCCCAGTTGATGTCGGACGCGCTGCGGGCGCTGGGCGTGGGCATCGAGGAGACCGTCTCCTCCAGCTCGGCCGCCGGCGCCAGCGGCGAGGCCTGGCGGGTCATCCCGGCCGGGCTGGCCGGCCCGGCCACCGTGGACGTGGGCAACGCGGGCACGGTCATGCGCTTCCTGCCGCCGGTGGCCGCCCTGGCGGACGGCCCGATCCGGTTCGACGGCGACCCGCGTTCGTACGAGCGGCCGCTGGGCCAGGTCATCACGGCGCTGCGCGCACTGGGCGCCCGGATCGACGACGAGGACCGCGGTGCGCTCCCGATGACCGTGCACGGCGCGGGCGCCCTGGAGGGCGGCACCGTCGAGATCGACGCCTCCTCCTCCTCGCAGTTCGTCTCCGCGCTGCTGCTCTCGGCGCCGCGCTTCAACCAGGGCGTCGAGGTCCGGCACGTGGGCGACACCCTGCCGTCGATGCCCCACATCCGCATGACCGTGGACATGCTGCGCGCCGCCGGCGCCCAGGTGGACACCCCGGAGTCGGGCGGCGAGAAGAACGTCTGGCGGGTCTCCCCCGGCGCGCTGCTCGGCCGCGACCTGGTGGTGGAGCCGGACCTGTCGAACGCCCAGCCGTTCCTGGCCGCCGCGCTGATCACCGGCGGCACCGTCACGATCCCCGACTGGCCGCGCCGCACCACCCAGCCCGGCGACGAGCTGCGCCGCATCTTCACGGAGATGGGCGGCTCCTGCGAGCTGACCGACGACGGCCTGGTCTTCACCGGCTCCGGCACGATCCACGGCATCGACGTGGACCTGAGCGAGGTGGGCGAGCTGACCCCGGGCATCGCGGCGGTGGCCGCGCTGGCCGACTCCGAGTCGGTGCTGCGGGGCGTGGCCCACCTGCGGCTGCACGAGACGGACCGGCTGGCCGCCCTCACCAAGGAGATCAACGAACTCGGCGGGGACGTCACCGAGACCGCCGACGGCCTGCACATCCGGCCGCGCCGCCTGCACGGCGGGGTGTTCCACACGTACGACGACCACCGGATGGCGACCGCCGGTGCGATCATCGGCCTGGCGGTGGCCGGGGTGCAGATCGAGAACGTCGCCACCACCGCCAAGACGCTGCCGGACTTCCCGCGGATGTGGGCCGACATGCTCGCGGGCTCGGGAGCCTGACGCGATGCGCCGGTACGGCAAGAACACCGACGAGGACGACATCCGGTCCCGCCCCAACCCCAAGGGCAACCGGCCCCGGACGAACATCCGGCCCAAGCACGAGGACGCGGCCGACGGCTTCGTCCTGACGGTCGACCGGGGCCGGCTGACCTGCCTGGTCGAGGACCGCCAGGTGCTGGCCATGAAGGCCCGGGAGCTGGGGCGCAAGGCGGCCGTGGTCGGGGACACCGTCTCCCTCGTCGGCGATCTGTCCGGCAAGAAGGACACGCTCGCCCGCATCGTGCGGATCGCCGAGCGCCGGTCGGTGCTGCGGCGCACGGCCGACGACGACGACCCGTACGAGCGCGTGGTGGTCGCCAACGCCCACCAGCTGGCGATCGTCACCGCGCTGGCGGACCCGGAGCCGCGGCCCCGGCTGATCGACCGCTGCCTGGTGGCCGCGTACGACGCGGGGCTCGAGCCGCTGCTGGTGCTGACCAAGTCGGACCTGGCACCGGCCGAGAAGATCCTGGAGACGTACGCCACGCTGGGCCTGGCCCACGTGGTGGTCAACCGGGAGGAGCTGGAGAACGGCGACGCGGCGGACCGGGTCCGGGAGCACCTGGACGGCCGGATCACCGCCTTCGTCGGCCACTCCGGCGTCGGCAAGACCACGCTCGTGAACTCCCTGGTGACCGAGGCCCGGCGGCGGGCCACCGGCCACGTGAACGCGGTGACCGGCCGGGGCCGGCACACCACCACCTCCGCGCTGGCGCTGCCGCTGCCCTCGGGCGACGGCTGGGTCATCGACACCCCGGGCGTGCGGTCCTTCGGGCTGCACCACGTCGACCCGTCCCGGGTGATCCTGGCCTTCCCGGACCTGGTCCCGGGTACCGAGGGCTGCCCGCGCGCGTGCAGCCACGACGAGCCGGACTGCGCACTGGACGAGTGGGTGGAGCAGGGCCACGCCGACCCGGCCCGCCTCTACTCCCTGCGCCGCCTGCTGGCCACCCGCGAACGCCGCGAGGGCGACTGACCGGCCCCCGGGATGTGCGGGCGGGGACCCGCGCATCCCGTGCCGCCCGCGCGGCGCTCCGGTGATCGACGTTTGCCGGGGGGTACGTCTGGTAAATGCATAATCGCACCAAGTGACGCGAAGCAGTCACCGAGTGCGGGGAGGCATGCATCATGGCGTGGCTGCTGGTCGTGGTCGCCGGGATCCTGGAGACCGGTTTCGCGGTCTGCCTCAAGCTGTCCCACGGTTTCACCCGGCTGTGGCCCACGGTCGCCTTCGCCTCCTTCGCCCTCGGCAGCTTCGGTCTGCTGACCCTGGCGCTGAAGAAGCTGGACGTCGGCCCGGCGTACGCCGTGTGGACCGGGATCGGGGCGGCCGGCACCGCCATCTACGGCATGGTCTTCCTCGGCGACCTGGTCTCCACCCTGAAGATCCTCTCGATCTCCCTGGTCATCCTGGGCGTCATCGGCCTCCAGCTCTCCGGTTCCGCTCACTGAGCCGCCGCTCCGCCGCCCCCAGCAGCTCCCCCAGCCCCGCCTCCGGCGGCTCCTCGCCCGGGACGAGCACGTACGACAGCGCCAGGCGCACGGCGAGCTCGCACCGGCGCGCGGTGGACTCCCCCGGCTCCAGGGCGGCCGTGGCGCGCTCCCGTACCGCCCGGGCCAGTTCCCCCGGCCCCGGCACCGCGGGTCCGGCCCGCCACCGCCCCGGTACGCCCGAGGGGGCGCGCGGGGGCGTACGGCAGGGGGCCGGCAGCCGCTGGTCCCAGCAGCCGGTGAGCAGTGCGCGTAAGAGCGGGTGCGTGCGGGCCGCCCGCACGGTCCACTCCGCCACCGCCACCAGCCGCTCGCGGCCGCCGGCCGGGCCTCCCAGCAGCCGGTCCACCCCGGCCAGGTACCAGTCGGTCTCGCGCCGCAGCAGGGCGTGGGCCAGGCCCTCCTTGCCGCCGAACTCGTTGTAGAGGGTCTGCCGGGAGACCCCGGCCGCGGCGGCCACCTCGACCATCCTGACGGTGGGCCAGGGGCGGGCCGCCAGGGCCAGTCCCGCGGCCTCGAGCAGGGCTTCGCGTGCTGTCGGCATGATCGCCTCCCCTTCCCCGGCCGCCGGCGGGGGGACCCGGCAGGCCACGGTCCCGGCCAGCGTTGACGGGCCGGGACGAGGTGTCAAGGGTCCCCGCGTGCCCGATGCCTGAGACGGCGGCGGGCGCGTGTGGTCGGCCGCCGGGGCGGGCCGATACTGTTTCGGCCATGCCCGTGTATGACGATGACCTGCGCCTTGCCCACCGCCTCGCGGACGCCGCCGACGAGGTCACCACGGCCCGTTTCCAGGCCCTGGACCTCAAGGTGGAGACCAAGCCGGACATGACCCCGGTGAGCGAGGCGGACACCGCCACCGAGACCGTGATCCGCCGGCTGCTGGCCGAGGCCCGGCCGCAGGACGCGATCCTCGGCGAGGAGTACGGCCTGGTCGGCGGGGGCCCCCGGCGCTGGGTGGTGGACCCGATCGACGGCACGAAGAACTACGTCCGGGGCGTGCCCGTCTGGGCCACCCTGATCTCCCTGATGGAGGCCGACGCGCAGGGCGTCTTCCGGCCGGTGGTGGGCGTGGTCTCGGCGCCCGCGCTGGGCCGCCGCTGGTGGGCCGCCGAGGGCTCGGGCGCCTTCGCGGGCGGCCCGCTGGCGGCGGAGCGCCGGATCGGGGTGTCCGAGGTCGGGGCGCTCTCCGACGCCTCCTTCGCGTACTCCTCGCTCAGCGGCTGGGAGGAGCAGGGCCGGCTGCCCGGCTTCCTGGAGCTGACCCGGGCCTGCTGGCGGACCCGCGGCTACGGCGACTTCTGGCCGTACATGATGGTCGCGGAGGGCTCCCTGGACCTGTGCGCGGAGCCGGAGCTGAACCTGTGGGACATGGCCGCCATCGCGGTGGTCGTCCAGGAGGCGGGCGGCCGGTTCACCAGCCTGGACGGGGTCGACGGGGTCGACGGCGGCAATGCGGCGGCCTCCAACGGCCTGCTCCACGACGAGCTGCTGGGGCACCTGAACGCCCGCTGAACCCCGAACCGGGCCGGTGCGCCGGGCGGCTGACGCCCCCGCGCACCGAGCGTGCCCTCTTGATGACGCTTCGCGGTCGTGGGAATCTGAAAATCCTCCGCTTGTGCGCTTGTGAAATCCTTCTCTAAGCGCCCGCCCGGGCGGGGGATCTCAACCCCAGGAGGTGGCTGACTCCATGCTCGTCCGCGACGCCATGAGCACCCTGATCCTCACCCTCGGACCCGCCCACACCCTCCGGCAGGCCGCCACGCTGATGTCCGGCCGCCGGGTCGGCGCGGCGGTCGTGCTCGACCCCGAGACCAGCGGCATCGGCATCCTGACCGAGCGCGACATCCTCAACTCGCTGGGCGCGGGCCATGATCCCGACCGCGAGACCGTCGCCGCCCACACCACCAACAACGTCGTCTTCTGCACCCCGGAGGCCACCGTCCTGGAGGCCGCCGAGGCCATGGCGCACGGCGGTTTCCGGCACCTGATCGTCCTGGAGGGAGGCGGCCCGGTGGGCATCGTCTCGGTCCGCGACGTGATCCGCTGCTGGGTCCCGGCCCGCCGTACCGTCCCCGCGTGAGACGCCGACGGGCCGGCACCCCGGAAGGGTGCCGGCCCGTCGCCCGCGGCAATGCGGTCGGATCAGCCGCGCAGGGCCGAGACCGCGGCCTCCAGCCGCTTGCCGAAGTCGGCGTCCGCCCGGCGGAAGTTGCCGATGGCGCGCTCGACGATGTCCTCGCGCGAGACCTTGGCGATGAAGCCCGCGAGGTTGTCGACCAGGCGACCCTGCTCGTCCTCGGACATCAGGCGGAAGAGGTTGCCCGCCTGCACGAAGTCGTCGTCCTCGGCGTGCACCGGGGCGGCCTGGTCGCCGGTGAGACCGGTGACCGCGGAGCCCACCCACAGCGGACGGCCGGTCTGCTGGGGACCGCCGAAGGAGTTGGGCTCGTAGTTCTTGGCGCCCGCGTGCCGGCCGTCGTAGAGGAAGCCGTCACGGGAGTTGGTCCGCGCCTCGGTGGCGTGCGGGCGGTTCACCGGCAGGTGGTCGGCGTTGATGCCGACGCGGTAGCGGTGCGCGTCGCCGTAGGCGAAGAGGCGGCCCTGGAGCATCTTGTCCGGGGACGGGCCGATGCCGGGCACGAAGTGCGCCGGGCTGAAGATCGACTGCTCGACCTCGGCGAAGACGTTCTGCGGGTTGCGGTTGAGCTCCAGCTTGCCGATCTCGATCGGCGGGTAGTCCTCGTGCGGCCACACCTTGGTGAGGTCGAACGGGTTGAAGCGGTAGGTCGCCGCCTCGGCCGCGGGCATGATCTGCACCTGCACGGTCCAGGTCGGGAACTCGCCGCGCTCGATGGACTGGCGCAGGTCGCGCTGGTGCGAGTCCGGGTCCTCGCCGGCGAGGGCGTTGGCCTCGGCCTGGGTGAGGTTCTTGATGCCCTGGTCGGTCTTGAAGTGGTACTTGACCCAGAAGACCTCGCCGGCCTCGTTGTTCCACTGGAAGGTGTGCGAGCCGTAGCCGTTCATGTGGCGGTACGAGGCGGGGATGCCCCGGTCGCCGAAGAGCCAGGTCACCTGGTGGGTGGACTCGGGCGACAGGCTCCAGAAGTCCCAGACGTTGTCCGCCTCCTGGGAGCCGGTGTACGGGTCGCGCTTCTGGGTGTGGATGAAGTCCGGGAACTTGATGGCGTCCTTGATGAAGAACACCGGGGTGTTGTTGCCGACGAGGTCGTAGTTGCCCTCTTCGGTGTAGAACTTCAGCGCCCAGCCGCGGGGGTCCCGGCGGGCGTCCGCACCGCCGAGGGAGTCCGCCACGGTGGAGAAGCGCAGGAAGGTCTCCGTCTGCTTGCCGACCTCGGAGAGGAACGCGGCGCGCGTGTACGGCGTGACGTCCGCGGTCACCGTGAAGGTGCCGTAGGCGCCGGCGCCGCGGGCGTGCACCACGCGCTCCGGGATGCGCTCGCGGTTGAAGTGGGCCAGCTTCTCGAGCAGCAGCTGGTCCTGGACCAGCACCGGGCCGCCGACGCCGGCCGTCTCGCTGTTCTGGTTGTCGGCGACCGGTGCCCCGGCCTCCGTCGTGAGCGGTCCCTGCGTCACGTGCGCCTCCTGCGTCGTCCTGCCGGTCCTGTCCCCGGCCGAGCCGTCTTGCTCCTTGGTCAATATCTGAACCGATCCTACAATGGACATTGTCTAAGCCAAGTAAGCATCCAAGTTCGTATCGGTTCGGGATCTACACCGGGTTCCCCCGCTGTTAGGCTGGCGTTTATGAGTGACCTGCTGGATCGGCTGCGCGGACGCGGCTGGCGCATGACGGCACAGCGACGCGTCGTGGCCGAAGTGCTCGACGGTGACCACGTGCACCTGACGGCCGACGAGGTGCACGCCCGTGCCGTGGCGAAGCTGCCCGAGATCTCCCGGGCCACCGTCTACAACACGCTCGGCGAACTGGTCTCCCTGGGCGAGATCCTGGAGGTCTCCACGGACCGCCGGGCCAAGCGCTACGACCCCAACGCCCACCGGCCGCACCAGCACCTGGTCTGCGCCGTGTGCGGCGCGATCCGGGACGTGCACCCGGCGGGCAACCCGCTGGCCGACCTCCCGGACAGCGAGCGCTTCGGCTTCGTGGTCTCCGACGTCGAGGTCACCTACCGCGGCGTCTGCCCGAACTGCGCCTGAGCCCCACCCCGACCCACCTGCCGAAGGGCCGCTCCCCCGGAGCGGCCCTTCGCCGTGTCCCGGGTGCCTGCGGGAACGACTGAGGGCCCGGATCCAAAAGGATCCGGGCCCTCAGTGCTGAGTAGCGGGGACAGGATTTGAACCTGCGACCTCTGGGTTATGAGCCCAGCGAGCTACCGAGCTGCTCCACCCCGCGTCGGTGAACCCAACACTACGGGACGGCTGCCGACAGGGCAAATCCATTCGGCGGGCCCGGCCCCGGGCCCGCCGACGGCTACGCCGTCAGCTCCTCGGCCAGCGCCGCGCTCAGCCGGGCCGCCCGCTCGCCCACCTCGGCCGGACCCAGCTCCACCGCCCGGGCGCACCACTTCTGCCCCTCGGTGAGGTCGCCGTGCCGGGCCGCCAGCAGGGCCAGCCGGAGCGCCGCCCGGCCGTGCCCGGCCACCGCGGCCCGGGTCCACCACAGGGCGGCCTCGGGCTCGCTGCCCTCCCGGGCCAGCAGCAGGCCCAGGTTGAACGCGCCGTTGCGGGAGCCCGCCTCGGCGGCCTCCCGGTACCAGCGGGCGGCCGCGCCCAGCTCGCCCCGGCCGGCCGCGAGCATCCCGACCCGCACCTGGGCCCGCCGGTGGCCCTGCTCGGCGGCGCGTTCGTACCACTCCTCGCTCTCGGTCCGCTCCGCGTGGCTCTCGCCGAGCGCGACCGGCTCCGGCGGCGGCTGCAGCGACTCCAGCAGCGAGGCCAGCCGGAAGGCCGCCTCCGCGCTGCCGCCGCCGGCGGCGCAGCGCAGGTGGCGCTCGGCCGCCCGCTCCTCACCGTCGCGGACCAGCGCGATGCCGACCTGGAGCGCCGCGTCGGTGTGGCCGGCCGCGGCGGCCCGCTCGTACCACTTCAGCGCGGAGCGGTCCTCGTCGCGGCTGGCGAAGAGGATGCCGAGGTTGAAGGCGGCGTCCACGCTGCCGGCCTCGGCGGCCTTGGAGAACCACGGCTCGGCCCCGGCCGCGTCCCCGGCCTGGAGCAGCAGGATGGCCAGGGCGTTGGCGGCCTCGCGGTGCCCGGCGTAGGCGGCCCGCCGGTACCACTGCTCGGCCTGCTGGATGCGGTCCTGCGCGGCGCAGAGCAGGCCGAGGTTGTACGCGCCGTTGTCGTCGCCCGCGTCCATGGCGGCGCGGTACCAGCGCTCGGCGGTCTGGGTCTCCCCCCGGGCGGCGTGCAGCGCGCCCAGGGCGTTGGCGGCATTGCCGTCGCCCTCGCCGGCGGCGCGCAGCCACCAGGAGGCGGCGCCTTCCTCGTCGCCCGCGTCGCGCAGCAGGAAGCCGAGCGCGCAGGCGGCCCGGGCCTCGCCCTGCTTGGCGGAGGTCAGGTACCAGCGGCCGGCCTCCTTGAGCTCGCCGCGCGCCTCCAGGAGCGTGCCGAGGTGCAGGGCGGCGCGGCGGTGCCCGCGGGCGGCGGCCTGCCGGTACCACTGCTCGGCCTCGGCCGGGTTCTTGGCGCGTAGATGCCGGGCCAGCCGGTAGGCGGCCTCGCGGTGGCCCTGCTCGGCGGCGGCCCGCAGCCAGGGCCCGGCGCCCGGGTCGCCGCGGTGCTCGAGCAGGTCGGCGAGGGCGTACGCGCCCAGGGCGTGGCCGGATTCCGCCGCCTGGCGGAGCCAGTACTCGGCGGCCGGCTCGTCGCCCCGCTCGCGGTAGTGACGGCCCAGGGCGTGCGCCGCGGGGGCCGAACCGGCCACCGCCGCCACCCGCCACCAGCCCGCGGCCTCGTCGGCGTACCCGCGCTGGAGCAGCAGGACGCCGAGGTTGTTGGCGGCGGCGCGGTCGCCCGCGGCGGTGGCGCCGCGCAGGTGCGGCTCGGCGCCGTCGAGGTCGCCGCGGCGCAGCAGCAGCGCCCCGAGCACGCTCATGGCGCCCGGGTCACCGCCCTCGGCGGCGGGGCGGTACCGGGCCTCGAGCTCGGCGTCCGAAACCGCTTCGTTGACGGCGTCGGCCAGCGCGGCCTCGGTGGCGGCGTCGGTCAGTACGCCGTCCCCCGACCCGGTCCCGGTCGTCTGCGTGCCGGTCGGCGCGGTACCGGGCGGTACGACGCCGGTCCGGCGGGCCTGTGTGTCCATCGCCTTCGCTTCGTCGGAATCCGCCCGCACAAACCGCCCTGTCTCCAGCAGAGTTGACCTGTCCCCCATAAATCCCATCGTCGCATCACCTGCAACCCGCGTACACCTGGTATGCCGCAGCCCGTGATGGTCGCCCCGCGGTTTTGTCGACATGCCCACAGAGAGACAAGTCAAACACGGTCCCGCCCCAACTCACCCCTACCGGGGGACACATCCGGAAACCGGCATATGACGGGTCACATGACGAAGGCCCGGATCCAAGGGATCCGGGCCTTCGTTCGCAGTAGCGGGGACAGGATTTGAACCTGCGACCTCTGGGTTATGAGCCCAGCGAGCTACCGAGCTGCTCCACCCCGCGTCGGTGAAACCACAGTATCACGGTGGCGGGGCGGTCCCCGACCGCGTTTCCGTGCGGGCGGCCGGGACCGCCCGCACGGAACGCGCTCGGACCTGCGACTACTGGCCCGGGGGCTTGGTCGCCGGCGGCTGGGTGGCCGCCTTGTTCTCGGCCTCGGAGGCCCGCTTCAGCGCGGCTTCGAGGTCGTCCTGGGCCTTGCCGTAGGCCGCCCAGTCGCCGGCCTTCATGGCGCTGTCGGCGGCTTCGAGGGCCTTGGTGGCGTCCGCCAGGGCCTGCTTGACCGTCGGGTTCTTGACCGGCGTGGAGGTGTCCGGCGGGTTGCCGGTGTCCTCGCCCGGCGGCTTGGTGGCCGGCTCCGCCCCGAAGGCGACGTTCAGCGCCTTCTCCAGGGTGTCCTCGAAGGCGATCCGGTCGCCGTAGGTCACCAGGACCTTCTTCAGCAGCGGGTACTTCAGGCCGCCGCCGCGGACGTACACCGGCTCGACGTAGAGCATGCCGCCGTCGAGCGGGACGGTGAGGAGGTTGCCGTACTCCACCTGCGAGTCGCCCCGGCTGAGGATGTTGATCTGCTGGGCGATCTCCGGTTTGGAGTTGAACTTCGCCTGCACCAGCTTGGGTCCGTCGACCGGGTTGGTCGTCGGCAGCTTGAGCAGTCTGATCCGGCCGTAGTCGGGGGTGCCCGGGTCGGCGTTGACCGCCATGAACGCGCTCAGGTTGTCGCGGCCGTTGGGGGTGAACGTCGAGGTGAGGGAGAAGTCCTGGGCCGAGCGGCCCGGCATCTTCATGGAGAGGTAGTACGGCGGGACGGCCGTGCCCTCCTTGGTGGTCGGGTCCTTGGGGACCGACCACACCTCGCTGCCGCTGAGGAAGGTCTGCGGGTCCGAGACGTGGTACCGGGTCAGCAGCTCGCGCTGGACCTTGAAGAGGTCCTGCGGGTAGCGCAGGTGCGCCAGCAGGCCCTGCGGGATGTCGGCCCGCTTCTCGACCGTGCCCGGGAACGCCTTCATCCAGGTCTTGAGGACCGGGTCCTTGGTGTCCCACTGGTAGAGCTTGACCGTGCCGTCGTACGCGTCGACCGTGGCCTTGACCGAGTTCCGGATGTAGTTGACCCGGTTCTCCTGCGCGACCACGGCGCGCTGCGAGTTGGTCAGCGAGTCGGCGGTGCTCTCGCCCAGGGTGGTGCGCGAGGCGTAGGGGTAGCCGTTGGTGGTGGTGTAGGCGTCGACGATCCACTGGATGCGGCCGTCGATGACCGCCGGGTAGGCGGCGCCGTCGATGGTCAGCCAGGGGGCGACCGCCTCCACGCGCTCCTTGGGCGTGCGGTTGTACAGGATCCGCGAGCCCTCTCCGATGGCGCCGGAGTAGAGGATCTGCGGCTCGCTGAAGGCCAGCGCGTACGCGGCGCGGTTGAGCGGGTTGTCGAGGTTGACCCCGCTCTTGCCCTCGTAGCGGGTCTCCTTCTCGCCCTTGTCGTCGGCGTAGTCGAGCTCCAGCTGGGGGCCGCCGACGATGGAGTACTGCTTGGTCTCCTCGCCGTAGTAGATCCGCTGCTGGTACGCGCCGAGCGTGCCCTTGGAGGGCAGGCCGGACTCGGTGAAGACGGGGGTGCCGTCGGGGGTGACCTCGGTGCCCTTGGCCGCCACCACGCCGTAGCCGTGCGTGTAGCGGAAGTGGTCGTTGATCCAGTTGTTCTTCGGGATGCCCTGGAGGTTCAGCTCGCGCAGCCCGATGACGGTGTCCTGGCCCTTGTACCGGTCGACCGCGAGGGTGGACGGGAAGCCGTAGTAGCCCTTGTTCTGCTGGAGCTGCTGGAAGGCCGGGGAGACGATGTTCGGGTCGAGCAGCCGGATGCTGGCGGCGCTGTTCGCGTCGCCCCGGAGCTTGTCCTTGTCATCGGTGTTCGGCTGCCCGGAGTACCCGGTGACCTCGGTGTCGTCGATGCCGTAGGCCTCGCGGGTCGCCTTGATGTTCTTCTGGACGTACGGCGACTCCTTGGCCTGCTCGTTCGGCTGGACCTGGAACTTCTGCACGATCGCCGGGTAGAGCCCGCCGATCAGGATCGCCGAGAGCACCATCAGGCCGAAGCCGATCACCGGCAGCTGCCAGGTCCGCCGCCACAGGGTGGCGAAGAACAGCGCGGCGCAGATCGCGGCGATGCAGAAGAGGATCGTCTTGGCCGGCAGGTACGCCTGGGCGTCGACGAACCGCAGACCGGTCCAGTTGTCGGCGGCCTTGAAGTCGCTGGACTTGACCGCCAGGCCGTACCGGTCGAGCCAGTACGCGACGGCCTTGAGCGAGACGAAGAGGCCGAGCAGCACCGAGAGGTGGCCGGTGGCCGCCGCCGTGGCGCGGGCGCCGGGGCTGGTCAGCCGCAGGCCGCCGTACAGGTAGTGGGCGGCGGCCGCGGCGATCAGCGAGAGCACGATCGCGGCGAAGCCGAAGCCCAGCAGGAAGCGGTACCAGGGCAGGTCGAACGCGTAGAACGACACGTCCAGCCCGAACTGCGGGTCCTTCTTGTCGAAGGACACGCCGTTGACGTACATCAGCCAGGTCCGCCACTGGCCGGCGGCCGAGGCGCCGGCGATCAGGCCCACCAGCGCCGCGATGGCCGTCAGCAGCCACTTCTTGAACGGGGCGATGCCCATCCGGTAGCGGTCGAGGCTCTGCTGCTCCATCGACATCGCGCTGAGCGGCGGCCGCAGCCGGTGCGCCAGCCAGATGTTGAAGCCCACCGCCAGGGCCATCAGCAGGCCGAAGACGGCGAACAGGCCGATCTTGGTCCACAGGGTGGTGGTGAAGACCGTCGAGTACTTCACGGACCGGTACCAGAGCCAGTCCGTCCAGAAGCCCGCGAACATGACGAAGGCCATGCCCAGGACGGCGAGGACGCCCAGTGTCATCAGCAGGGTCCGGGCGCGCCGGGAGGGGCGGCCGACTCTGATCCGTGGCCCCGAAGGGCCTCCGCCGCGGTCCGGCATCTGGAAAGCCAAGGTGCGCACCTCGAAGTCGCTGGGTCGGGTCGAGCGGGCCCCCGATCGTAGAGCCCACTCCTGCAACTTACTGAGGCTTTAGTCAGTTCCCGGTATCGCGGTGAAAGGAGGCAGGATGTTGCCCATGTCCAACGTTTCCCCCTCCGGCACCCCCATGGCGGCCAGCCCGCTGACCCGTGCCGTCCTCGAGATCGACGAATACGCCGCCGGCCTCGGCTGGGACCAGCCGGCCCGGCTGTTCGCCCTGGTCGACACCGCCAAGCTGCGCGTCCAGGAGCCGGGGCTGGCCGCCCAGCTCGGGCTCGACGCCACCGACAGCGGCGCGGCCACCCTGACCCCCGTCCTCCAGGACGAGCTGCCGGCCGGCACCGCCCTGGACGAGTTCCTGGGCACCATCGCCTGGCCCGGCGCGGTGACCGGCTGCGCGCTGTCCCTGGAGCGGCTGATGCTGCCGCCGTCCGCGGAGGCCTCCGTACCGGAGGGGCTGGGCGAGAAGCAGCTGGCCGCGTGGGTGGCGCAGCACCCGGAGCGGCAGGAGGTGCGGATGACCGTGGCGGTGCTGCGGGACGGCGCGCGCGAGTCGGCGATCCGGCTGAAGGACAAGGACTCGGCGAGCGAGGTGCTGACCGGCGCGGACCTGGTGCCGGGGCTGGCCGAGGCGCTGGCCGCGACCTTCGCGGAGTAGCCGTCCCCTCATGGGAGACGGCGGGGCCCCCGGACCGGCTGGTGACCGACTACTCCTCGCTGATGTGCGACATGACGCTGACCGGCCGGCCGGTGCTGCTGCACGCCCCCGACCTGGAGGACTAC
>NZ_JBFBGK010000091.1:0-34974 GCF_040684615.1 Streptomyces sp. NPDC089919 | reverse complement strand
CTCACGCGACTCCGCCTACCAGCTCGACATGTGGCTCGAGCCTCTTGCGGCACTCCCGGACGCGCGCCCCCTGGTCCTGCTGCGCGAACGGCACCTGCTGGCGCGCCTGAAGCCCACGGCGCTGCCCGTGCTGTGCGTGCCGGCGGCCGTGGACCTGATGGGCCTGGACCTGTCTCCCGTACGCGTCGCCCTCTACCCGGCGAACGTCGGCAAGAACATCCATCTCCTGCGCGAACCCGGCATCAAGCACGTCTTCATCGGCCACGGCGACAGCGACAAGGCCGCCAGCGTCAACCCGTTCAGCAAGGTGTACGACGAGGTGTGGGTCGGCGGACCCGCCGGGCGGGAACGCTACGCCACCGCCGGTGTCGGTGTCGCCCCCGAAGCCATCGTCGACGTGGGACGGCCCCAGCTCGACCCCGTCTGGGCCGCCGAGCCCCCGCAGCCGGGCGCCCGACGGACCCTGACGGTGCTGTACGCCCCCACGTGGGAGGGCTGGACCGACGAGCCGGGCAACACCTCGCTCACGGACGCGGGCGAGAACATCGTCCGCGAACTCCTGGCACTGAGCCCACGGGTCCGCATCATCTACCGGCCCCACCCGTTCACCGGGATCCGGTGTCCCCGCACCCGCACCGCCCACCAGCGGATCATCCACGCCCTGCACACGGCCAACGGAAGACCGGGGCAGGCTGCGGCACCGCAGGACGGCCGACGGGCCGGCCGGCAGCAGCGTGCCCGGCGCCGCCGCCTGGAGGAGGCCCGCGCCGCACGCACCGAGGCTGCCGCCCGCATCCGGCTGCCGTTCCTCGACGAGGCGGAGCGCTCGCTGGTCAGGGCCCGGCCCGACCACGACGCGCTGGCCCGGCTCGAGGAACTCGACGCGGAGTGCGAACGGCTCTTCTGGGCCGCGCACCCGCCCACGGAACACGTGGTCGTGGAACCCGGCGACGTCTCCCTCTACGGCTGCTTCGAGCAGACCGACCTGCTCGTCAGCGACATCTCCAGTGTGGTGTCCGACTTCGTCGCCACCCTCAAGCCCTACGCGATCACCGACACGGCCGGGCTGGGCACGGCGGAGTTCCGCGCCCGCAACACCGCGGCCCGCGCGGGATACGTGCTGGCGCCCGACGCCCGCGGGCTGGCCGGCGTGGTGGACGTGGTGCGCTTCCCGGCGCTCGACGCCCTCGCCGGCGCCCGCGGCGAACTCCGTGCCCACCTCCTGGGACCCGCCCAGCCCCCGTCCGCGGTCCGCTTCGCCGCCGCGGTGGCCCGGCTGACGCAGCTCGCCGCACCACGGCACCCGTCCCTCCGGGCCACGACGGGCCGGCACGAGGACACCGGCCGGACACCACTCCCGCAAGGAACACGCTCATGAAGATCTCCTTCCTGCTGCACAACCGCCACGGGATCGGCGGCGTCATCCAGAGCACCCTCAGCCTGGCCGCGGCCCTGGCCGCCGGGCACGAGGTCACGATCGTCTCCACCCGCCGGGACCGGGACCGGCCGGCGCTGGCCCCGGACCCGCGCGTCCGGATCATCGACCTGGTGGACACCAGGGAGGATTCGGCCGGGTACGACCTCGCGGACCCGCGTCACCGCGAGGCCCCCGCCGTCTACCCGGAGGGCGACAGCGTCCGGTTCCCGCAGATCTCCCGGCTGACCGAGACCCGGCTCGCCGCCCACCTCGCCCGGACCGACGCCGACGTCGTCATCGCCACCAACCCCGGACTCGCCGTCTGCCTGGCCGCCATGGGATCCCGCAGGTACGTCCGGGTGGCCCAGGAACACCAGGCGCTGGCCGCCCCCGACTCGCCCCTCGGCAGGCGCCTGGCCGGTGCGTACCGCGAGCTCGACGCCGTGGTGACCGTCAACCCGCGGGACGAGCGGCGGGCCCGGCAGTGGTACGGGCGGGCCGGGACCCGCGTCGAAACCATCGGCAACTGCGTGCCGGATCCCCTGCTCGCCCCGTCCGACCTCTCCTCACGCACGGTCGTGACCGCAGGCCGGCTCGCCCCGGTCAAACGCTTCCCGCAGCTGGTGGCCGCCTTCGCGCGCGTGGTCGAGGAACGGCCGGACTGGCGGCTGCGGATCTACGGCGTCGGCCCCGAACGCGACCGCATCCGCGAGGCCGTCGACGCCCACGCACTGGCGGACCACGTCTTCCTGATGGGTGCATCAACCCGCATGGAGGCGGAATGGGCCAAGGCGGCCCTGGCCGTCTCGTCCTCCCACGCCGAGTCCTTCTCCCTGGTCGTCGTCGAGGCCGCCCGGGCCGGGGTCCCGACCGTGAGCACGGCGACCGACGGCCCCGCCTCCCTCATCGAGCACGGAACCGACGGCCTGCTCACACCCCGGGACGCCCCCGACGCGCTCGGCGACGCACTCCTGACGCTCATCCAGGACGACGCCCTGCGCCGCCGGATGGGCGCAGCGGCCCGACACATCCCGGAGCGGTTCGCCCCGGCCGTCATCGCCGGGCGGTACGAACTGCTCCTGCACCAGCTGCACGCGGACCGGGCCCTGCCGGAGTGGTCCGACTGGTGCGTCGCCCCCGACGGGGACGTCACCGTACGGGTGTCCGCGCCCGGCACCGAGCCCGCGGACCTGCAGCTGCTGTGCGTCAGCCGCGGGGAGCGCGCCGCGGATCCCGCCGTCACCTTCCCCTTCGAGCCGGAACCGGGCTCCCCCGCCGGAGACTTCGTCGCCACGATCCGGCCGTCGTCGCTGCCCCTCGCGGAAGGGCGGTGGGAGGTGTACGTGCAGTCGGCGGACGGCCGGGCCCGGCGCCGCCTGCACACGCGGCTGTGCGACGACCGCGGCCTGCTCGCCGCCGCGCGGCCTGACTGCGGTCCGCCGGGACCCGCCTTCGTCTCCGTGGTGCCGCACTCCGGCCCCGACGGCACACTGGACCTGCGCGTCTGGGTCCGTGCCACGCACGCCGAGGTCGCCGCCGTCGAACTCACCGAGGAGGGCGCGGTGATCACGGTGGGACTGTGGCCGCCCCGGGACCCGGACCGGGTCACCGTGCTCGCACGGCCCCGGCGTGACGGCGGTCCCGCCGTCGCCCTGCCGGTGCGCTCCGCGGACGGCCCGGGCCTGCGCTTCGCCCTGTCGCTGCGGGAGTTGGCCCAGCAGGGTGGTGCGGCCCACGGGGACTGGGACCTCTACGTGACCGGGGAGGGTTTCACCACCGCCCGGGTCGCGGGCCTCACCGGCGACTGCGCCGACCGGTCTGCCGTCTACCGCTACCCGCCGCTGGACCTGACGGACACCCCGCGCGGCGCGGTACGGGCCCGCCTGTACTACACCGCGGACAACGGGCTTTCCTGCGAGGTCACGGAGCCGGTCGCCGAGGGCGTGCCCCCCGTCGAGGGGCGCGGCGCGGCAGAGGGCTCACCGGCCGGGGGCACCCGGACCGGACGCCGGTACGGCCTGCTGCGACGGCGCACCGCACCCGCACCGCCGCAGCCGGTCCCGGACCAGGACACGACCCGGGCGCTTCGGCAGACGGCCGAGCAACTGGTGCGGCTGGCAGATGCCATGGCGGTTCAGCCCCCGTCGTGAGGCGCCGGTGACGGCGGCCCCGGCGCCGGTCAACCTTTGGCCCCGGACATCAACCTCTGCGCCCGGTCCGCGGACCGGGCCCCGGCGAACCTGGGGACATCCAAGATCGAAACACCCGGAAGGTGTGGACATGAGTAACGGAACCGAGTGGGCGGCACGCACGGCGGCGGCCGGACGACGCCGGGGCCGGTGCGCGGGCTCACAGGCAGCCATCGGCGCTCTGCTGGTCGCCGCCCTCACCTGCGCCGCCGTTCAGCCCGCCGTCGCGGCGGCCGACGGAGCCCGAAGGGCGGCCGCGACCGCCGGCACGGCGCAGACCGGGCATGGGGGCGGGGTGACCTCGTGGAACTTCTTCAACGACTCCGTCGATGAGGTGCCGCCGGAGGCGAGGAGCGGCGTGAAGTCCGTCTCCGTGAACACACTTGCCTCCGCGCAGCAGCACGCGCTGGCGCTCAAGGAGGACGGCCGGGTCATCGCATGGGGTGACAACGGCAGCGGTCAGGCAACCGTACCGGCCGAGGCGGCCACCGGCGCGGTCGCCGTAGCGGCCGGCGAGACATTTTCCATGGCGTTGAAAAGCGACGGCCGCACGATCGTATGGGGCTACCTCGACCCCGAGCAGCGGCCGGTTCCCGAGGCAGCGACTTCCGGCGTCGACGCGATCGCCGCGGGGGACACCTTCGCTCTCGCTCTGAAGGACGGCGGCGTCATCGCCTGGGGCAACTTGCCCGGCGAGATGCCGCCCGCGGCGAAGACGGGCGTCACCGCCATCTCGGCCGCCTCCGTGCACGCGCTCGCGGTGAAGACGGACGGGAGTGTCGTCGCTTGGGGCGAAAACTCAACCGGGGCAGCGCAGGTACCGCCCGCGGCGCAGACGGGCGTGGTGGCCGTTGCCGCCGGCGTGTTGTTCTCCCTGGCACTCAAGAAAGACGGAAGCGTGATCGCGTGGGGTGGATCCTTCGGCAAGGAGAAGGTTCTGGCCCCGGCCGGCTCAGGTGTGCGCTCCATCTCCGCAGGCACTGTGGCGGCCGTCATGGTCCACGAGAACGGCTCGGTCAGCTACGCGGGCGATTGTCAGGAAATACCACCGCCCCTGAACTCGGGCGTGACGGTTGCAGCGGTGTCGCAGGAATCCGTCCTGCTCGTCCGGAACCTCGCGGCCCCCGAGGTGACCTCCCCCCGCCAGGACAGCGTCACCGGCACCCTGCGCCCCGACTTCACCGGTAAGGGCCTGCCGGGCGCCACGATCACCGTCAGGGACGGCGACCGGGTGCTGGCGCGCGGCACGGTGGGCGAGGACGGCACCTGGACCGCGACCCCGCAGGAGGACCTGGCACCCGGCCGGCTGACCGTGTCGGTCGACCAGAGCCAGCACGGGGTCGCCTCCCCCACCGTGCAGCGGTCGTTCACCGCCCTGGCTCCGCTGCCGGCCAAGGGCCTCTCCGAGATCGTGCTGGCCGACTTCACCGGTGACGGCAAGGCCGACGTGATCGCCAAGACCGAGGAGGCCCCCGGGCTCCACCTCTTCAAGGGCCGCGGCGACGGCACCTTCGAGCCCGGCACCAAGGTCTTCGACGACTGGGACTACACCCAGACCACCGCCGGCGACTTCGACGGCGACGGGGCGGCCGACCTGGTCGCCACCGACCCCTCCGGCACCCTCCACCTGTGGCGCGGCAAGGGCGACGGCGCCTTCGCCGAGCGGAAGAAGCTGACCGGCTGGGCGGGCAAGGAGCAGACCACGGCCGGCGACGTGGACGGCGACGGCGTCACCGACCTGGTGGCACTGGACGCCAAGGACCACACGCTCAAGCTCTGGAAGGGCACCAAGGAGGGGTCCGGCAACCCCTTCGCCCGGCCGCGCAACCTCACCAAGTGGGCCGGGTTCGAGCAGAGCAGCCTCGGCGACCTGGACGGCAAGGGGCTGGCCCACCTCATCGCGGCCAGGACCGACCCCAAGACCGGCAAGACCGGCCTGCGGCTGTGGAAGTCGAAGGGCGACGTGCCCGGCAACCCCTTCGAGAAGCCCCACCAGCTCACCGGATGGGCGGACTTCACCCACACCACCCTCGGCGACGTGGACGGCAACCGGACCGCCGACCTCATGGCCGTCGACAACAAGAAGAACCAGCTCAAGATCTGGAAGTCCAACGGCCGCATCGATGCCAACCCCTTCGCGGCTCCGCTGAACGTGTCGCTGTACCTGGCGCCCTGACACCGCCCCTCCTCCGGACGCGCCTGCGGCCCCTGCACGCGCAGGGGCCGCAGGCGCGTCCGGCCCGAGCGGGGTTCGCGACGGCCCGCGCCCTGGCACGATGGCCGGTACGCCCGCTGTCAGCCCCACCGGGAGATGCGCATGAGGATGTTGATCAACGTGCCCGAGACGGTCGTCGCCGATGCGCTGCGGGGGGTGGCGGCGGCGCATCCGGAGTTGAAGGTCGACGTGGCCCGGCGGCTGGTGGTGCGGCGGGACGCGCCGGTGGCGGGGAAGGTCGGGCTGGTGTCCGGCGGCGGGTCCGGGCACGAGCCGCTGCACGCCGGGTTCGTGGGGCCGGGGATGCTGTCGGCGGCCTGCCCCGGGGAGGTGTTCACCTCGCCGGTGCCCGATCAGATGGTGCGGGCGGCGGCGGCCGTGGACAGCGGGGCGGGGGTGCTGTTCGTCGTCAAGAACTACACGGGCGACGTGCTGAACTTCGAGATGGCGGCCGAGCTGGCCGACGAGGAGGGGATCCGGGTCGAGCGGGTCCTGGTCAACGACGACGTGGCGGTCCGGGACAGCCTCTACACGGCGGGCCGGCGCGGGACCGGGGCCACGCTCTTCGTGGAGAAGCTGGCGGGTGCGGCAGCCGAGTCGGGGGCGCCCCTGGAGCACGTGGCGGCGGTGGCCCGGCGGGTCAACGACTGCTCGCGCAGCTTCGGGGTGGCGCTGAGCGCCTGCACGACCCCGGCGAAGGGCAGCCCCACCTTCGACCTGCCGCCGGGTGAACTGGAGTTGGGGATCGGGATCCACGGCGAGCCGGGCCGGGAGCGGCGCGGCATGATGACCTCCCGCGAAATCGCCGACTACACGGTGGACACCGTGCTGGAGGACCTCCAGCCGCGCGGACCGGTGCTGGTCCTGGTCAACGGCATGGGTGCCACCCCGCTCCTGGAGCTGTACGGGTTCAACGCTGAGGTGCAGCGGGTGCTGGCCGAGCGCGGGGTGGTGGCGGCCCGGACGCTGGTGGGGAACTACGTCACCTCGCTGGACATGGCCGGGGTTTCGGTGACCCTGTGCTCCGTGGACGAGGAGCTGCTGGCGCTGTGGGACGCGCCGGTGCAGACCCCGGCGCTGCGCTGGGGGCGGTGAGCGGGTGCCGTACTTAGTCTGGTGCGGGTACGGGGACGGACGAGGAGGACCGGGTGCGTGACGCGGAGTTCTTCCGCCGCTGGATGGCGGCGACGGGGGCGGCGGTGGCCCGGGAGGCCGCCCGGCTGACCGAGCTCGACTCCCCCATCGGGGACGCCGACCACGGCAGCAACCTGCTGCGCGGCTTCACGGCCGTGCGCGCGGAGCTGACGGAGGAACCGCCGGGGACGCCGGGAGCGGTGCTGCAGCGGGCCGGTCGCACCCTGATCGACACGGTGGGCGGCGCGTCGGGACCGCTGTACGGGACGCTGCTGCGGCGCACCGGCAAACAGCTCGGGGAGGCCGCCGAGGTGACCGACGAGCAACTGCGCGCGGCCCTGTACGCGGGGGTGGGCGCGGTGGCGCAGCTGGGCGGGGCGGCGCCGGGCGACAAGACGATGCTGGACGCGCTGGTGCCCGGGGTGGCCGGGCTCAGCACCTCGTACCGGGCGGCCGCCGACGCGGCGGAGCACGGCGCGCTGGCGACCGTGCCGATGCGGGCGCGCAAGGGCCGGGCGAGCTATCTGGGCGAGCGGAGCGTCGGGCACCAGGATCCGGGTGCCACCTCCGCCGCCCTGCTGCTCGGCGCGCTGGCCGAGGCGGCCGACGAGGCCTCGGGAGGTGTCGCATGACCACGCACCCGCAGGTCGGGATCGTGCTGGTGTCGCACAGCGCGCAGGTGGCGGAGTCGGTCGCGGAGCTGGCCCGCGGGCTGGCCGCGGGCGGTCCGCCGGTACCGCTGGCCACCGCGGGCGGGACCCTGGACGGCGGGCTGGGCACCAGCGCCGAGCTGATCGTCGCGGCGGCCCGGTCGGTGGACCGGGGGGCCGGCGTGGCACTCCTGGCCGACCTGGGCAGCTCCGTACTGACGGTGAAGGCGCTGCTGGCCGAGGGCGACGAGCTGCCGGAGGGGACGCTGCTGCTGGACGCGCCGTTCGTCGAGGGGGCGGTGTCGGCGGTCGTCACCGCGTCGGCGGGGGCGGGGATCGAGGCGGTGGCCGCCTCGGCCGCCGAGGCGTACGCCTACCGCAAGATCTGACCCTTTGAGGCGCGGGGACCGCTCACGGACCCCCGCGCCTCGACCACGGCAGGGCTACGCGAACCCCGTCACGCCTTCCCCCGGCCCCGCCACTCCTCCAGGTCGCGCCGCTCCCGCTTCGTCGGGCGGCCGGTGCCCCGGTCGCGGAGGCCGGTGGCGGCCTGCTCCGTGCGGGTCGGCGGGGGCGGGCTCTTGTCGATGAGGCATTCGGCGGCGACGGGGGCGCCGACCCGCTTGCTCAGCACCCGCTGCACGATCACGATGCGTTCGCGGCCGTCGTGGAAGAGGCGGACCTCGTCACCGCTCTTGACCGACTGGGCGGGCTTGGCGCGCTCCCCGTTGACCCTGACGTGGCCCGCCCGGCAGGCGGTGGCCGCGGCGGAGCGGGTCTTGGTGAGCCGTACGGACCAGATCCAGGCGTCGACGCGCGCGGTGCCGCCCGGTTCGGGCGTGGAAGGGCTCTGTGCGGACATGCGGCGACTTTATCGGGGATGGTCCCGATCTTCGTGGGATTAAACAAGAGGTTGGCATCTGCCATGTGTAACAAGCAGACGGAATTGCAAATGCCGCTCTGCTGGGCCTACCTTGTCGCGCATGCAGTCCTACACCATCGGTCAGGCGGCGCGCCTGCTCGGCGTCAGTCCCGACACCGCGCGCCGCTGGGCCGACGCCGGCCGGGTCGTGACCCATCGCGACGAGGGCGGCCGGCGCCTGATCGACGGCCGTGACCTGGCCGCGTTCTCGGTGGAGGTCGCCCAGGGGGCGCACACCGAGGACGGGGAGCCGCACACGTCGGTCCGCAACGCCTTTCCCGGGATCGTCACCGCCGTCACCCTCGGCGACGTGGCGGCGCAGGTGGAGATCCAGGCGGGCCCGCACCGGCTGGTGTCCCTGCTGACCCGCGAGGCCGTGGAGGAGCTCGGGCTGAAGGTCGGCATGCGCGCCACCGCCCGGGTCAAGTCGACCAGCGTGCACGTCGACCGCGCCTGACCGCCGCGGGGCCCGGCCCCGCCGCACGTACCGCTCGCACCACCCGTCGCACTCGTACCACCCGCTCACACCGCTCACCCCGAGACCGCGCCGACCGTCACCGGCGGGCTCACCGTTCCGCGGACCGGCACGTCCGGCCGCATCCCCGAGGAGTCCGACCCTCATGTCCCTGACCATGAACCGCCGCCGTGCCGCCGCCGCCCTGCTCACCGCGGCCCTGCTCGTGCCGCTGAGCGCCTGCGGTAGTGACGACAAGAAGGACACCGGCGCCGACACCAAGTCCTCCGGTGCCGCCACCCCCGAGGCCAAGGGCGCCAAGCTCACCATCCTGGCCGCCTCGTCGCTGACCAACGTCTTCAAGACCGCCAAGGACGCGTACGAGAAGGCGAACCCGGGCACCGTCCTGACCTTCTCCTTCGCCGGCTCCCAGGAGCTGGCCGCGCAGGTCAAGCAGGGCGCCCCGGCGGACGCGCTGGTCACCGCCGACACCAAGACCATGGACGGCCTCAAGGGCGAGACCGGCGCCGCGACCGTGATCGCGAAGAACCGCCTGGTCATCGCCACCGGCAAGGGCAACCCGCACAAGGTCGGCGCGCTCAAGGACCTCGCGGACACCAAGCTGAAGGTCGTGCTGGCCGCGCCCGAGGTTCCGGTGGGCCGCTACAGCAAGAAGATCCTCGACGCCCAGAAGATCGTCGTGAAGCCGGTCTCGCAGGAGCCCAACGTCCGCGCCGTGCTGAGCAAGGTCGAGCTGGGCGAGGCCGACGCGGGCCTGGTCTACAAGACGGACGCCGCCACCGCCACGGACAAGGTCGAGGCGGTGGACATCCCCGACGCGCAGAACGCCGTGGCCTCCTACCCGGCCGCCACGCTGAAGGACTCCAAGAACGCCGACGCCGCCGCCGCGTTCGTGGCGTGGCTGAGCAGCCCCGAGGCGCAGAAGATCCTCCAGGACGCGGGCTTCCAGAAGCCGTAACTCCTGTTGCTCGGTGGGGGACTGCCTGGTCCGGGGGGACAGGTGGTCCCTCGCCGTGTTTTCCCGCCCCGGTGGCCCGCCCGCCGGGGCGCAGCCCTTGTCCCGGCCCGCCGGGACACCGCCCGTACGCTCCCCCCGTACCGCCCCCCGTTCGCGAACACCCCAGGACCGGCCCGATGAAACGCTTCCGCACCCGCCGCACGCAGGGCGCCGGCACCCCGCTGGCGCTGGTCCTGCCGGCCCTGCTCGCCGTGGCCTTCCTCCTGGTGCCACTGGTCGGCATCCTGACCCGCACCGAGTGGAGCGGGCTGGGCGGCCACCTCACCAGCCCCGGGGTGGTCGAGGCGCTCAAACTCTCGCTGCTGGTGTCGGGTTGGGCCCTCGGGCTGTCCCTGCTGCTGGGCGTGCCGCTGGCCTGGCTGCTGGCGCGGGTGGAGTTCCCCGGCAAGGCGGTGGTGCGGTCGCTGGTGCTGCTGCCGATGGTGCTGCCGCCGACCGTGGGCGGGGTGGCGCTGCTGCTGGGCTTCGGGCGCCGGGGGCTGCTCGGGCCCTGGCTGGAGGGGACGTTCGGGATCACGCTGCCCTTCCACACCTCGGGCGCGGTGGTGGCCGCGACGTTCGTCGCGATGCCGTTCCTGGTGATCAGCCTGGAGGGCGCGCTGGGCGGCCTGCGGGTCAGTTACGAGGAGACCGCGGCCTCGCTGGGCGCCTCCCCGGTACGGGTCTTCTGCACGGTCACCCTCCCGATGGTCGCGCCCGGCCTGATCGCCGGCGCCGCGCTCACCTGGGCGCGGGCGCTGGGCGAGTTCGGCGCGACGATCACCTTCGCGGGGAACCTGCCGGGCACCACGCAGACCCTGCCGCTCCAGGTGTACCTGCTCCTCCAGGACCAGCCGGAGGCGGCCACCTCGCTCTCGCTGCTGCTGCTGGCCATCGCGATGGCCGTGCTGGTCGCGCTGCGCGGCCGCTGGTCCACGACCCCGGCGGCGGCCCGGGCGGGCGGCGGGACGGCCCCCGTGCCGGACACCGCCGCACCGGCCGCGCCCGTCCCGTCGCCCCACCCGGCCGCCGCGCCGCCCGCCCCGGCCGAGCGCTGGGCGCTGCACGCGGAGGTCACCGGCTTCAACCGGCTGACGCTGGAGGCCGCCCCCGGCACCACCATCGCCGTGGTCGGCGAGAACGGCGCCGGCAAGACCACCCTGCTGCGGGCCCTGCTCGGGCTGAGCCCGCGGGCCCGTGCCGACCTGCGGCTGGGGGACGCCGAGGTGACCGGACTGCCGCCGCACCGGCGCGGGGTGGCCTGGGTACCGCAGGACGGCGCGCTCTTCCCGCACCTGAGCGCGCTGGCCAACACGGCGTACGGGCTGCGGGCGCACGGCGTGCCGCGGGCCGAGGCGCGCCGGGAGGCCCAGGGCTGGCTGGACCGGCTGGGGGTGGGCCACCTCGCGCAGCGCCGGCCGGCCCAGCTCTCCGGCGGGCAGGCCCAGCGGGTGGCACTGGCCCGGGCGTTGGCGGCGCGTCCGCGGCTGCTGCTGCTCGACGAGCCGCTGGCCGCCCTCGACCAGACCACCCGGGCCCATGTCCGGCACACCCTGCGCAGCCATCTCGAGGGCTTCGGGGGCGTCTGCCTGATCGTCACGCACGATCCGGTCGAGGCGGTCTCACTGGCGGACCGGGTGCTGGTCCTGGACGGGGGCGAGGCACTGCAGGACGCGCCGCCCGCCGAGGTCGCCCGGCACCCCAAGTCGCCGTGGGTGGCGCGGATGCTCGGCCGCAACGCGTGGCCCGGCCAAGTGGCGCGCGGTGGGCTGGACCTGGCCGGCGGCGGCCGGCTGGTCCTCGCGGACGAGGCCGCCGAGGGCGCCCGGGCGCTGGCGGTCATCGCCCCCGAGGCCGTCTCGCTGCACCGGGAGAAGCCGGCCGGCAGCCCGCGCAACGTGTGGTCCGGGCAGGTCGCCGAGATCACCGCGGTCGGCAGCCGGCTGCGCGTGCTGGTCACCTCGGACCAGTCCCCCGACCTGGTCGCCGAGATCACCCCGGCCGCCGCCGCCGACCTGGCCCTCACCGAGGGCACCCCGGTCTGGACGAGCGTGAAGGCCACCGAGGTCACCCTCGTCACGCTCTGAGGGCGGGGGCCCCTCACCGGCCCGGCCGGGCGGTGGGCCGGACGGGCTCCGGCGACCACGGCAGGCGCCGGCCCCGGGCCCTTCGACTCCGCCTCGGTGAGGTCGTCGGTGAAGGACGGAGCCGCGCGGAGCACGGCGGCGCCCGCGGTACCGGGCTCGATGCCCGGGTGGCCGGGGGGTGACGACCGTCGGTTCCACGCTGTGCGGAGTCCCGCCCGGCCGCCCCCAGGGCGCGGGCCGGGCACCGGCCCGGGGCCTCAGCCCGCCGGCGGGACCTCGAACTCGCACCACACGCACTTACCGCCGCCGCGGGGCTCCACGCCCCAGGCGTCGGCGAGGCGTTCCACCAGGAGCAGGCCCCGGCCGGAGAGCGACCAGTCCTCGGCCTCCCGGGGGCGCGGGAGGGCGCTGGAGGTGTCCTCGACCTCCACCCGGATCCGGCCCTCGGGGGTCAGCCGGAGCATCACCACGCCCCCGCCGTCCGTGTGGACCAGGGCGTTGGTCATCAGCTCGTCGGCCGCCAGCTCGATCTCGTCGGCCCGCTCCCAGGCGCCCCAGGCGGCCGCCGCGGCCCGGATCAGGTGGCGGGCGGTGGCCGGGGCGTCCTGGTCGCCGGGGGTGAGCTGCTGGCGCAGCGGGCCGCCGCCGCGCGGGGCCGGGGTGCCGTGCCGGCGCAGCAGGAGCAGGGCCATGTCGTCGCCGCTGCCCGCGTCGCCGACCACGTCGCACAGCAGGTCGGCCAGCTCCTCCAGGTCGGCGGGGCCGGTGCGGGCCGCCGCCATCAGGTCCCGCATGCCGACGTCGAGGTCCAGGCCGGGCCGTTCGATGAGCCCGTCGGTACAGAGCAGGAGCGTTTCGCCGGGGTGCAGTTCGAGGGCCGTCACCGGGTAGCCCTGGCCGGGTGGGCGGCCGTCCTTCTGGGGCAGGCCCAGCGGCAGCCCGCCGGC
Organism: Streptomyces sp. NPDC089919; assembly: GCF_040684615.1. NCBI lineage: Bacteria > Bacillati > Actinomycetota > Actinomycetes > Kitasatosporales > Streptomycetaceae > Streptomyces > Streptomyces sp. NPDC089919. Next base: position 21,941 of record NZ_JBFBGK010000091.1, on the reverse strand, counting down.
CACCACCACCCGGTGGCAGCTGCCGTCCCCGCGCCGCACCAGCGGGTCGAGGTGCCCGGCGCGCACCAGTTGGAGCATCCCGGTGGTCAGGTCCACCTCGGCGTAGGTGCAGGTGGCGAAGCGGTCGGTCTCCAGCTCGCGCAGGAAGGCGGAGGCCCGGACCATGGCCGTGCCCGGGGTGTGGCCCTCGGTGATGTAGGCGCGCAGCACGATCCGCAGCTGCCCCATGACGGCCGCCGCGTCCGTGTCGTGGCCCTCGACGTCCCCGATCATCACGCCGATCCGGCCGTCCGGCAGCGGGATCACGTCGTACCAGTCCCCGCCGATGTCCCGCCCGACCCGCGCGGCCCGGTACCGTACGGCGATCTGCGCGCCGGGCACCTCGGGGATGCTGCGCGGCAGCATGGCCCGCTGCAGGCCCTCGGCCAGGTCGTGCTCCTGCTCGAAGAGGATGGCCCGCTGGAGGCTCTGGGCGATGCCGCTGCAGAGCGCGACCAGCAGGTTGCGCTCCTCGGCGGCGAAGCCGTCCTCGCGGGCGTAGAGCAGGCCCAGCGCGCCGATCGGCCGGCCCTGGGCGATCAGCGGCAGGTACGCGCCGCTGCGCACGTCCAGCGGCGAGATGTAGGGCCAGAGCATCGGGTAGCGGCTCTGGAACTCCTCGCGGGAGGAGAGGAACACCGGCCGCAGGGTGCGGACCGCCTCGCTCATCGGGAACTGCGCGTCGATGCGGGTGTACTCGATCTCCGGCACGTACGAGCCGAGCTGCCCCTCCGCCACCAGGTGGATGCGTCCGCCGTCGACCACGCCCAGCATCACGCTGACCGCACCGAGGTGGCCCAGCGCCTCGGGGTCCTTGAGCACGTCGGTGACGTCGTTGACGGTGCGGGCGTGGGCGAGGATCGCGGTGGTCCGCTCCACCACGCCGGTCATCCGGCGCCGGCCCTCGTCCTGCTCGGTGGGGGCGCCCGGGTCGCGCGGGTCGAGGGAGGCGTCCCGGACGATGCCGATGACCCGGTACGGGCGGCCGTCCGCGGCGCGCAGGATGTGGCCCTGGGTGTGGGTCCAGCGAGGCGTGCCGTCGCGCAGCCGGATGCGGAAGTAGGCGCCGTACTCGGCCCTGCCGTTCTTGAGGGCCTGGGCGATCCGGGCGTCGAGGCGGGCGTCCTCGCCGGGCGGGATCCGCAGCCGCAGCGAGCCGGCCGTGCCGCCCCATTCGCCGGGGCGCAGGTCGAAGACCTCGAGGGCGGTGGGGTCCAGGTGCATCTGCCCGCTGTCGAGGTCCCAGTCGAAGGTGCCCAGGCGGTTGAGCGCGAGGCTCAGCTCGGGCCGCGCCGGCCAGTCCTGCGGCGCGGGCCGCCCGGCCCGGGTGGGATCCCTTTCGGCCATGCAGCCACTGTCTCACCGATCGGCCCGGTACGGGACGTCCGCGGGCGCCCGCGGACGTCCCGTACCGGGTCCGGTCAGTCGGTCGCCGGCTCCCAGCGCAGCAGGTCGCCGGGCTGGCATTCGAGGACGTCGCACAGGGCGGCCAGGGTCGCGAAGCGGACGGCCTTGGCCCGGCCGTTCTTGAGGACCGCGAGGTTGGCCGGGGTGATGCCCACCCGGTCGGCGAGCTCGCCCACGGACATCTTGCGCCGGGCCAGCATCACGTCGATGTCGACGGTGATCGGCATCAGATCACCTCGTCCAGCTCGGCCTGCATGCGCGTGGCCTCGCCGTCGCGCGCGACGGCCTGGGCGAGCAGCATCCGCAGGACGAGCACGATCAGCGCCACCCCCAGGATGGCCAGGCCGATCCCGGCCATGATGACCGTGACGCCCGGGTCCTCGCGCTGGCCGGGGGCGTTGATGGCCGTGATGGTGAACCACACCAGGGAGGCCGCCACGATCGCGCCGATCACGCCGTCCACGTACCGGAAGGCGGCGTGCGAGAAGACCGTGCCGCGGCGCACCATCGTCACCAGCCGCCAGACGCAGACCAGGGCCACCTGCACCGCCAGCATGCCGGCCGCCGTGACCAGGCGCAGCGGGGTGAGCGGCAGCGAGCCGTCCTCGGGGTCGTTGAAGATCGCCCAGACCATCATGACCTGGATCAACACGGTGCCCACCAGCACCACCGCGAGCACCGCCCGCAGGGCTCCGACCGTCAGCTTTCCCATGGCCCCGCCTTCCATCGATTCACGATGGGAATCTATCGATTCTCGATAGGTTCGGCAAGGGCCGACGTGCTCCGCCGGGGCTCTGACATGACGGAGCCCCGGCGCCCGGCTGCTGCCGGGGCCGGGGCCGCGTCATCCGGTCAGGAGGGCTGGACGGGCAGGGTCGGGGTCGGGGACGGCGGGAGGACCGGAGCCGAGGTGGTGGGCACCGGTGCCGGCGGGATCACGGTGGTGCGCACCGGCGACGGGACCGGCGCCTGCGGGGTGGGCTCCTCGGTGGGCGCCTGCGGCCGCGTGGCCTCCGGTACGACGGTGGCTTGCGGTGCGGCGCTGGTACGGGTCACCGCGGCCGAGGACGCCGGCTCGGTGGGGGTGGGCTTCACCGACGGCGTGGGCTTCGGTGAGGGCGTGGCCTTGGGCGAGGGCGGCGCGACCAGCGGCGGACACTTCTCGGGCGGGGTCTCCCCCGGGGCCAGCAGCGGGGTGACGGTCGCGTTCCCGGAGATCGTCGGACAGCCGGTGGCGGGCTCCGAGGGCGAGCTGGTCGGCTCAGAGGGGGTCACCAGCGGCGACTCGGACGGGGACTCGGACGGCGACTCGGACGGCGACTCCGAGGGGGTCACCAGCGGGGACTCGGAGGGCGAGCCGGTGGGCGTGTCGGTCGGCGATCCCGTCGGGGAGCCGGTCGGCGTGTCGGTCGGGGACCCGGTCGGCGAACCGGTCGGGGAGATCGAGGACGGGGAGACGGTCGGCGACGGCGTCGGCGAGAGCGAGGTCGGCGGGACCGTGGGCGTCGGCGTGATGATCGGGGTCGGCTTCGGCGGCGGCACCGGCCGGTCGTGCCGGCCGTGGTGGTCGCCGGGGTGCCGCTCGAACCACTTGCCGTGGTGGTGGTCGTAGATGACGAAGTTGTTGATGACCTTCACGGACGGCTGGATGACGACCGTGTTCGACGGCCGGTACGTCGCCCAGGGCTGGCCGTACCGCTTGGGCTCGGCCTTCAGCGCGACCGGTTCGCCCAGCGGGTTGCCGCAGGCGCACCGCACCTTGGGGATGCCGTGGTCGTCGACCAGGACCGCGGTGCCCGCCTGGAGCACCGACTGGAAGCTGGTGACGTGGCCGTCCTGGTAGCCGTGGTTGGTGACGCGGGTGTCGGCACGCAGCTGCACGGGGGTGAGCGAGCGCAGGTAGCCGGGGACGTCCCCGGGGCCGATGCCCGCCGCCGAGGCGAAGGCGCTGTTCTTGGCGGGGTCCCGGCCGAGGACGGTGATCTGCTTCTCCACGTCGCAGGCGGCGACGTTCTGGGTGCCGCCGTACAGGCCCGGCTGGGAGCCGTCCACGCTGCGGGTGGCCGTGGTGGTGCGGGAGTCGGCGGTGGGCCGGCCGGTGGGCGGCTGCGGGGTGGATGTCTCGGGGACGGCCGCCGCCTGGGCGGTGGACTCGGTGAAGGGGTCCGGCCCCGCCGAGGCGGTGGGCTGGAGGAAGACCTCCCCCGCGCCGCTCGAGCCGCTGGGCCGGGTGAGGACCACGGTCAGGGTCACCGCGGCGGCCAGCGCCACCACGGCGGTGGCCACCCGGGGCACGGACCGGTACCAGGGCCGGCCGCCGGAGCCGCCGCCGGCCGGTCCGGTGGGGCCGCCGGGCCCGCCGGGACCCCCGCCGTAACCGCCGGAGCCCCCGGAGCCCCCGGGGCCGCCGGGGGTACCGGGTCCGCCGGGGGTACCGGGTCCGCCGGGGTGGCCGGTGGTGGTGGGTGCGTCGGAGTCGTAGGACGGGCCCCCCGTGGTCGGGGCGCCCGAGGGCTGTGAACCGGAGGACGGGGTCGACCGCCCGCCCGAGGAGGGCCCCGACAAGGGGCCGGACGGCGGGCCGGTGGGGCGGCCGGAGGACGGCTGGCCGGACGGTTCGCTGCTCACGAGCTCCTCCTCCCAGTCGGAGGATTCCGACGCGAATGGGCTAAAAGGAGCGAAGTGCCGGAAATCTTCACTCTTGCGGACCATTGTGTGCGCCATTCGGGCGCCGAGGTCAAGCCGGGCCCGCCCGCACCCCGCCTGGCCTGCGGGCCACCGGAGCGCCCCGCGGCCCGCGCGCCCGGTCCGGCGCCGCCGCGCGGGCGGCCGCACCCCCCTCTACGGTGGCCGTGTGTCTCCTCCGGCAGCGAATGATCCCGGGCGGCCGTCCTCGGCGGCGGCGCTCCTCGGCTGGCGCGACGGCCTGGTGGCGGTGGTCGCCGGCTTCGTCGCGATGGCCGTGACGGCCGCGCTGGGACTGTGGGCGGCGGGCGCCGCCGACCTGCCCGGCGGGGCCTTCCCCCGAGTCGTGGCGGCCGTGGTCGTGATGGCGGCCGGCGGCTCCGTGGACATCAACGGCGGGGCCGGCTTCCTGGCCGGCGCCCAGGCCGACCTCGCGGCCCTCCCGCTGTCGGTGAGCCTGGCCGGCGCCCTGACCGCCGGCTGGCTCTTCCTGCGCCCGCTGCACGGCCGGGCCGTGGCCAGCGCCCGGGAACTGGCCCTGCGCGCCGTCCAGTTGACCGTCCTGTGGCTGCTGCTGCTCACCGGCTGCGCGCTCCTGGCCCGGCAGACCTTCGGCGTCTCGACCGGCGACAACCCGCTCGGCGAGCTGGGCGACCTGCTGGACTCCGCCCCCACGGTGGGCTTCGAGGCGGACGTGGGCGCCACCCTGCTCTTCGGTCTGCTGTGGATCCTGGGGCTGCTGCTGGTGGCGCTGCTGGTCTCGCGGCGGGCCCCGCTGCCCGCCCGGCTGCTGCGCTACCACTCGGCGCTCCGGCCGGCCGCCTCGGCCATGGTCTTCCTGCTGCTGGCGTACGTGGCGGTGGGCGTGGTGATCGGCCTGGTGGTGGTCGTCGTCAAAGGGCACGCCGCGGAGACGCTGGCGGTCATGCTGCTGGCGCTGCCCAACCTGATGTGGATCGCGCTGACGCTGGGGCTGGGCGGCGCCTGGGAAGGGCGGGTGGACGGCCCGTTCGGCTTGCCGATGCCGCAGGCGCTCGACCAGGTGCTGCGCGGCCCGGACCGCTCCCGGCTGGACGTGTCCGCCCTGCTCGCCCACGACGGCCGGGCCTGGTGGCTGGTGGTCGCGGCGGTGGTCCTGGTGCTCGCCGCGGGCTGGGTGATGGCGGTCCGCTCCCCCGCGCAGGTACGGCTGTGGCAGCACGCCCTGCACATGGCCCTGGCGCTGGCGTTGACGGTGCTGGTGGTGAGCCTGCTGGGCGATCTGCACGCCCGGATCGGCCTGTCGGTACTGGGCATCGGGGACGTGGACTCGCTGGGCGGCCGGGTGGAGCTGCGGCCGGTGCTGTGGCGGACGGTGGCGTGCGCCCTGGGCGCCGGGGCGGTGGCCGGCTTCGTGGGCGGCCTGCTGGCCTCCCGCGTGCGCCGCGGCCCGGTCGCCGACCCGGCCGGCCCGCCCGCGCCGTAGCGCCGTACTCCCCCGCGCCGAGCAGCCGTACGGCGGTCAGCGCCGGGGACGTACGGCGGTCAGCGCCGGGGGCCCTTGAAGACCGGCAGGGCCCAGCGGGGCGGGGGCGGCGGCGGGCCGTCGGAGGGCGGCGGGAGTCCGGGCCGGTGCGGCAGCACCACCAGCCGGGTCGACGGATGGCCGCCCGGGGTGCCCGAGGCCGCCACCCGCAGGGCGCCGGTCAGGGCGAGGCAGCTCTCGAAGCGGTCCTCGGGCGACTTGGCCAGCCCCCGGGCGAGCACCAGGTCCACGTCCGGCCCCAGGTCGTCCCGGTGTTCGGACATCGGCGGCGGCGGGTCGTACTGGTGCGCCCACAGCAGGGCCATGTCGTCGTCCCGCTGGAACGGCGGCGCCCCGGACAGGAGTTCGTAGACCACGCAGGTCAGGCTGTACACGTCGCAGCGGCCGTCCACCGGTTTCCCGGAGATCTGCTCGGGGGCCACGTAGTCGAGGGTGCCGACGAACTGCCCGACGCTGGTGAAGCCGGTCAGGGACAGGGACTTCTTGGTGAGCCCGAAGTCCGTGAGGTAGACGTGCTCGGGGTGGTCGCTGTCGGTGCCCTCGGCGACCAGGATGTTGCCCGGTTTGACGTCCCGGTGGACCAGGTCGTGGTCGTGTGCGGCGTCCAGCGCGGAGGCCACCTGCGCCAGGATCCGGACGGCGGTGGCCGCCGGCAACGGGCCGGTGCGGTCCAGGAGGTGGCGCAGGTCCTGACCGGCGACGTAGCGCATCGCGATGTACAGCAGGCCCTCGGTCTCGCCGGCCTCGAAGACCGGCACGATGTGCGGGTGGTCGATGGCCGCGGCGACCTTCGACTCGTGGGCGAAGCGCTTCCGGAAGGTGTCGTTGCGGGCCAGTTCGGGGGCCAGCAGCTTGAGCGCGACCGTCCGGTCCAGCCGCAGGTCACGGGCCCGGTAGACGACCGCCATGCCGCCCCGGCCGATCTCGCTCTCCACCTGGTACCCGGCGATCCGGCGGCCGATCAGGTCGGAGGGCCGGCCGCTGGGCAGTCCCCCGTCCTCGTGCGGGGCGGGCATCAGGGGTCACCGGCTCCCTCGGGCGGGAGGATCCGGGTGGGGATGTTCGCCTGCGGGTCCACCACCGGGGCGGCCTCCGGCGGCCCGGCCTCGGCCGGTACCGGCGCGGGCTCGGCCGCCACGGGCGCGGGGGCCGGGTCCGGGTCCGCCGGGCCCGGGGCGGGCCCTGCGGGCTCCGCGGCCGGTGCGGCGGACTCCGCGGGGGCGACGGGCGCGGCCGGTGCAGCGGGCGCGGGCGCGGCCGCCGGGGCGGATCCGGCCGGCCCCCGTGCGGAGGCCGAGCCGGAGCCGGGTCCGACGGCCGCGGCGAAGGTGGTCATCCGCCGCCCGTCGCCGTACATCCAGCGGCCGGAGGTGGCGTCGTACAGCCAGACCGACTCGCCGTCGACCACCACCCCGGCCCGCAGCCCCCCGGTGGCCCGGAGGAAGGCCTCGGTGTCGCACCGGCCGGCGGCCAGGTCGTCGGCGGCCTGCCGGTAGCTCTCCAGCGTGTCGGCGATCCGGGCCAGCAGCGGCAGCGGGTCCTCGGCCCGCGAGAGCGGTCCGGCCCCGGTCGGCGGCTGCTGCGGTACGGCCACCAGGAGGCGGCCGTCGACCCAGGCGGACCAGCCGTTGGCGCACAGGATCTGTGCCCACTCGCCGCGCCGGGCGAGCAGTTCCACCGGCAGGAAGGGGTCCAGCGGCTCGGTGGGCCGGGAGACGTCGGGGGCCTCCCACGCGGGCAGCCCCTCCTGCGGCACCACGTGCGTGGGCCGGAAGTCGGGGCTCACGTAGTCGTCGCTCATCGGCGGCTACTTCCGCATGATGGCGGGCTCGTGGCGCCGCAGCAGCCACGTGACCAGCACGCCGAAGACGAGGGACAGGACCACCAGCATGCCCATGTTGATCAGCCAGACGTCGGCGGCGTGCTCGAAGAGCGGATCCGTGGTGATCTTCCCCGGCACGGTGTTCGCGAGGTCCACGGTGCCGGCCATCGCGCCGAGCGCCCAGCGGGAGGGCACCAGCCACGCCAGTTGTTCGAGACCGGGTACGCCGTGCAGCTTGAGCAGGGCGCCGCAGAAGACCACCTGGACGATGGCGAGGAGCACCAGCAGCGGCATGGTGACCTCCTCCTTGCGCACCAGCGCGGAGACCAGCAGGCCGAGCATCATGGCGGTGAAGGAGAGCAGCGCGACGGCGAGGGTGATCTCCACCAGCGGGGGCAGCAGGACGCCCTTGCCGTCCGGCGCGCCGGTGCCGACCCCGGCGAGGCCGACGAGGGTGAGGACCACCGCCTGGACGACGGTGACCGTGCCCAGCACCACCACCTTGGACATCAGGTAGGCCGACCGGGACAGACCGACGGCCCGTTCCCGCTGGTAGATGGTGCGTTCCTTGACCAGTTCCCGGACCGCGTTGGCGGCGCCGGTGAGCACGCCGCCGACACACAGGATCAGCAGGGCGTTCATGGCGCTCTCGGCGGTCAGGGTGCGGCCGGCCAGGGCCCGGGCCATGGCGCCCATCACGAACGGCAGGGCGATCATGATGATCAGGAAGGTCCGGTCGGCGCTCAGCGCGGCGGCGTAGCGGCGTACCAGGGTGCGCAGTTGGGATCCCCAGCTCTGGGCCTTGGGCGGCGGGGCCGGCGGCGCGGCCGGGGCTCCCGTCAGCCCGAGGGCGGAGGCCCGGGCGGGCGAGGCGGGGGCCTCGACGTAGCGGCGGTGCTCGGGCGAGGCGCGGTACTGGCCGGCCCAGTCGCGGCCCTGCTGGGTCTCGAAGGCCTCGAAGGCCTCGGGCCACTGGTCGAAGCCGAAGAAGCCGAGGGTCTCGTCGGGCGGGCCGTAGTAGGCGATCTTCCCGCCGGGGGCGAGCACCAGCAGCCGGTCGCAGAATTCGAGGCTCAGGACGCTGTGGGTGACCACGATGACGGTGCGGCCGTCGTCGGCGAGTGTGCGCAGCATGCTCATCACGGACCGGTCCATGCCGGGGTCGAGCCCGGAGGTCGGCTCGTCGAGGAAGAGCAGCGAGGGCTTGGTGAGGAGTTCGAGGGCGACGCTGACGCGCTTGCGCTGGCCGCCGGAGAGGCTGTGGATGGGCTGGCCGGCGCGCTGGGTCAGGCCCAGTTCGCGGATCACCTCGTCGACCCGGGCCTCGCGTTCGGCGGCGGCGGTGTCCTGCGGGAAGCGGAGTTCCGCGGCGTAGCCGAGCGCCCGCCGGACGGTGAGCTGGGCGTGCAGGATGTCGTCCTGCGGCACCAGGCCGATGCGGCTGCGCAGTTCGGCGTAGTCGCGGTACAGGTCGCGGCCGTCGTACAGGACGCTGCCGGTGTCCGCCGGGCGCAGCCCGGTGAGGGCGCCCAGGAGGGTGGACTTGCCCGCGCCGGACGGGCCCACGACGGCGAGCAGGCACTTCTCGCCGACCGGGAAGGAGACGTGGTCGAGCAGGACCTTGCGGCCGTGGTCGACGGCGACGGTGAGGTCGTTGACGTCGAGGGAGACCTCGCCGGTGTCGACGTACTCCTGGAGCTGGTCACCGACCAGGCTGAAGGCGGAGTGGCCGATGCCGATGATGTCGCCGGGGCCGACGAGGGCCCGCTGGACGGCGGTGCCGTTGAGGAAGGTGCCGTTGTGGCTGCCGAGGTCGACGATCTCGTACGAGCCGTCGGGGTGCCCGCGCAGTTCGGCGTGCCGGCGCGAGACGGTCAGGTCGTCGAGGACGAAGTCGTTGTCGGGGGCGCGGCCCAGGCGGACGGCGGTGCGGTCGGGCAGCGGGCGGACCGAGGCCGGGTCCCGGAAGGTGCCGGTGTGGGCCGGGTTGGCGACGGAGGAGGGCCTGGCCTCCCGGGCCGGGCGGGCCGCCGCGGGGGGAGGCGGCGGAGGCGGGGGCGGGGTCCGGTCGGCCGGGGGCGGCGGGGCGGCGGACGCCGGGCCGCGCGGCGGCGCGGCGGCGGGCGGTCCGGCCGGCGGCGGGGCCAGCCGCGGGGCGACCGGCGGCGGGGGCGGCCGGCGGGGCGGGTCGGCCGCCGGGGGCGCGGGAGGCGGCGCGGCGGCGGCGGGGGCGGCCGGCGGTGGCCCGAAGGACGGGGCCGACGGGTCGATCAGCACGGCGCGCGGGCCGTCGGAGGCGCTGCCGAAGCGGATGACGCTGCCGGGTCCCACGCCCCACTCCTGGATGCGCCGGCCGTCGGCGAAGGTGCCGTTGGTGGAGTGCTCGTCCTCGAGGGTCCAGTGGTCGCCCTCGGTGCGCAGCACGGCGTGGTGCCACGAGACCCGGGAATCGCTCAGGAAGATCTCGCTCAGGGGGTCCCGGCCGACGTGGTAGACCCGGCCCGGGTCCATGACGGTGGAGCCCCCGTCCGTCTCCAGGACGAGCTCGGGAGCGGTCGACGCCGCGGGACGCTCAACCATGATGGGATTTTCCCACGATCTCCACGGCCCGGCATAACCGCAGGTCAGAGGCCCCTTAACGCTAATGACAACGGTCACCGGTGCAGCCTTTGCCGTTCGAGCGCCCGTGCGCTTCACTTCACACGTCGGGCACCGGCCCGGGGAACGGGGGATGTCATGGGCGCACACGACCACGCCGCTCAGGATCCGGGGACGCGCGACCACGCGGACCACGGCGAGCAGTCCGGGGACGGCCACGGACACGGCCACGACCACGGCCCCGGCGGGCACTCCCACGGGGTGGCCGCCGACGCGGACCGCCGCTGGCTGACCCTGGCACTGACCCTGATCGGCTGCTTCATGGCGGTCGAGGTCGTGGTGGCCTTCCTGGCCGGCTCGCTGGCCCTGCTCTCCGACGCGGCGCACATGCTCACCGACGCGGCCTCGATCGTGCTGGCGCTGATCGCCATGCGGCTGGCGGCCCGGCCCGCCCGGGGCGGTTTCACGTACGGCCTCAAGCGCGCGGAGATACTGTCCGCCCAGGCCAACGGCCTGACCCTGCTGCTGCTCGCGGCCTGGCTCGCGTACGAGGCGGTCCGGCGGCTGCTGGACCCGCCGGACGTCGAGGGCGGGCTGGTGCTGGTGACCGCGCTGGCCGGGATCGCGGTGAACGTCGCGGCGGCCTGGTGCATCTCCAAGGCCAACCGCACCTCGCTCAACGTCGAAGGCGCCTACCAGCACATCCTCAACGACCTGTTCGCCTTCATCGGGACCGCGGTCGCCGGTCTGATCGTGCTGACCACCGGCTTCGTCCAGGCGGACGCCATCGCCACCCTGGTGGTCGTGGTCCTGATGGTGAAGGCCGGCTACGGACTGGTGCGGGACTCGGGGCGGATCTTCCTGGAGGCCGCACCGGCCCATCTGGACCCGGACGCGGTGGGCGACCGGCTGGTCGCCCACGCCCCGGTCACCGAGGTGCACGACCTGCACATCTGGACGATCACCTCCGGGGAGGCGGCGCTGTCCGCGCACATCCTGGTCGAGCCCGAGGGCGACTGCCACGCGGTGCGCCGCGAGCTGGAGTTGCTGCTGGGCAAGGAGTACGGCATCGGGCACACCACCCTCCAGGTGGACCACGTCCAGGAGGCGCTGCTGAGCGTGGGCCGTCCGGGGCAGGGGGCCGGGGACCCGCACTGCGCCTCACCGCACGGCCCGGTCCACCACGAGGGCCCGCACAGCCACTGAGCCGGCACCGCCGCCCGGAGCCGCAACCGCCCGAAGTGCCGCCGTCCGCACCCGGACGGCGGCACCATGGGGGGATGACGCAGAAGCGCAGTGCCGGTCTGCTGCTGTTCCGCCGGGCCGGGGCGGCCGCCGCCGGGCCGGTGGCCGAGGTGCTGATCGGGCACATGGGCGGGCCGTTCTACGAGCACCGGGACGCCGGCGCCTGGTCGATCCCCAAGGGCGAGTACGAGCCCGAGGAGGCGCCGATGGCAGCGGCCCGGCGGGAGTTCGAGGAGGAGCTGGGGCTGGCCCCGCCCGAGGGGCCGTACCTGCCGCTGGGCGAGGTGCGCCAGCGCAACGGCAAGCTGGTGACCGTCTGGGCGGTGGAGGCGGAGCTCGACCCGGCGGCGGTGGTGCCGGGGACCTTCCGGATGGAGTGGCCGCCCAGGTCGGGCAACGTCCAGGAGTTCCCCGAGATCGACCGGGTCCGGTGGTGTCCGCCCGAGCTGGCCCGACAGCTGCTGGTACCCGCTCAGGCGGACTTCCTGGACCGGCTGGCCGAGCTGCTGGGGCATCAGGAGTGAGAGCCGCGCCCTCCCCCGGCGGCCCTCGACCGGAACCGAACCGGAACCCGAGGAGGGCCGTCCGGCCCACTCCGGGACACCCACCCGGACGTTGACCCGACCGTGACGTGTCATTTACCGACTCCGCGTGAACATTACAAATATGACGATCGTCGTGCTGGTGGGAACTCTGGACACCAAGGGCGTGGAGTACGGCTGGCTGCGCGAGCGACTGCGGCGCACCGGCGTGGAGACGGTACTGGTCGACACGGGGGTGATGGGCGAACCCCGGGTGGCCGCCGACGTGCCGCGGGAGGACGTGGCACGGGCGGCAGGGGTGGAACTGGCGGAACTCCGGGCGACCGGGGACCGGGGCACCGCGGTGGCCGCGATGGCCCGCGGAGCGGAGCGCACGGTCTTACGGCTGCACGCCGAGGGCCGGCTGCACGGCGTACTGGCCATAGGGGGCAGTGGCGGCACCTCCATCGCCACCCGCGCGATGCGGGCCCTGCCGCTGGGCGTACCGAAACTGATGGTCTCGTCGATGGCGTCCGGCGACGTCGGCAAGTACGTCGGGGCCTCGGACATCACCATGATGTACAGCGTCGTGGACATCGCGGGGATCAACCGGATCTCCGCGCCGGTGCTCGCCAACGCCGCCGACGCGATGGCGGGCATGGCGGCGGCCTTCGCCGACGGGTCGCGCGCGGTGCACACCGAGGAGCTGGCGAGGGAGGGGCGGCCGCTGATCGCGGCCAGCATGGCGGGGGTGACCACCCCGGGGGTGGACGCGGCCCGGGAGCGGCTGACCGAACTGGGCTACGAGGTCCTGGTGTTCCACACCAGCGGTGCGGGCGGCCGGACCCTGGAGGCGCTGGCGGACCAGGGACTGTTCGCCGGGGTGCTCGACCTGACGCTGAGCGAACTCGCCGACGAGCTGTGCGGCGGGGTCCTGACCGCCGGGCCCGACCGGCTCACCGCGGCCGGCCGGCGGGGCATCCCGCAGGTGGTGAGCCTGGGGGCGCTGGACATGGTGAAGTTCGGGCCGCTGCCGAGCCTGCCCGACCGGGTGCGGTTCCGGCGGGTGCGGGTGCACAACCCGTCGATCACGGTGATACGGACCACCGAGGCGGAGTCCGCCGAGCTGGGCCGGCGGGTGGCCGCGAAACTGCGCGCCGCCACCGGTCCGACGGTGGTGTGCCTGCCCCTGCGGGGGCTGTCCACGCTGGGCGCGCCGGGCGGCCCGTACCACGATCCGGAGGCGGACCGGGCGCTGTTCGGGGCGCTCCGGGACGGGCTGCGGGGCAGTGCGGCGGAGTGCGTCGACTACGACACCCACATCAACGACCCCGGGTTCGGCCGGGCGGTGGCGGACCGGCTGCACGCACTGATCGGGGCGCACACCCCGGCGCTGGCACCGTCCGGCTGACGCCGCCGGGCGGTTGGAACCGGCCGTGGCGGAAATCGTGTCCAGTGAGGTGTCGGTCACGGTCACGCCACGGCAGGGGGCGCGATGGATGCGTGGACGGTCCCCGGATACACGGAGACCAGGGAGCTGGGCTGCGGCGGCAGCGGCCGGGTGGTGCTGGCGGTGCACGGCGCCACCGGCATCCCGGTCGCGGTGAAGTACCTCAGCGAGCGCTTCCGCCGGGATCCGGCCTTCGTCCGGGAGTTCCGGGCGGAGGCGCGGCTCCTGGGCGGGCTCCGCTCGCCGCACGTGGTGCGGCTGTACGAGTACGTGGAGGCGCCCGGCGGCGCCGCGATCGTGATGGAGCTGGTCGACGGGATCGCGCTGCGCCGGCTGCTCTCCCAGGAGGGGCGCACCGGGCCGGAACCGGCGCTGGTGGTCCTCAAGGGCTCGCTGCTGGGCCTGGCGGACGCGCACCGGGCGGGGGTGGTGCACCGGGACTACAAGCCGGAGAACGTCCTGGTCGCGGCGGACGGCTCGTCGAAGCTGGTGGACTTCGGCATCGCCACCGGCCGGGGCAGCACCCCGGGGGTGGCCGGCACCCCGGCCTACATGGCGCCCGAGCAGTGGCGGGGCGAGCCGGTCTCCCCCGCGGCGGACGTGTATGCCGCGACCGCGGTCTTCTACGAGTGCCTGACCGGCCACAAGCCCTTCCGCGGGGAGAACTTCGCGGAACTGGCCCTCCAGCACCTCGAGGCGCCGGTCCCGCAGGAGGACGTGCCGGAACCGGTGCGGCCGCTGATCCGGCGGGGGCTGGCCAAGGAGCCCGGGGAACGGCCGGTGAACGCCGAGGCGTTCGTGGCGGAGCTGGAGGCGGTGGCCGGGGCCGCGTACGGGCCCCACTGGGAGGAGCGCGGCCAGCGTCGGCTGGCGGCACTGGCCGCTCTGCTGCCGCTGCTCTTCCCCTCCTCCGGGGCGCCGGCGCCGGGCGCCCCGGACCTGGCGACCACCTCGCTGGGGTCCGGCACCCGGCCGGGCGGCGGACCGGGCTGGCGGCCGGGGCGCAGCGGCTGGCTGGCGGCCGGGGCCTCGCTGGTGGCCGGGGCGCTGCTGGTCTTCGCCAGCCAGGCGGCCGGCGGGGAGCCCGGCGGGCCCTCGGTGGTGAGCGCCTTCGCCACCACCAGCGCCTCCCCCGGGGCCACCGCCACCGCCGAGCCGTCGGCGGAGCCCTCCGCCCCACCCTCCCCCGGTCCGTCGTACGCGCCGTCGCCGAGCCCGTCCGGGGCGCCCTCGCCGACCTGGCAGCCCTGGCCGACGCCGACGCCCACCTGGGAGCCGCCGACGACGGAACCGACCACCACCTGGCCGACCGCGCCCACGACCGCGGCCACGACGGAGCCGACCACCGAGCCCACCACGGCGCCGCCGACCAGCGAGCCGCCGCCACGGGTGCGGGTGCGCTCGGTGGCCGTCGACTCCTTCCGGCAGACCACCGCGGAGACAGGTGAGGCGCAGGTGAGCGTGGCCGCGGCGGGCACCGGCGCGGTGACGGTCACCGTCGAGTGGTTCACCGGTGACGAGAAGGGGGCCCTCGGCGCCTCCGAGGGCACGCAGACCCTGCGCTACCCGGGCTCCGCGCTGACCGTGGCGCACGCCTTCACCGGCAGCGGCTGCTACTGGGGCGTGCGCGCCACCACCACCCCGGCCGCCGGCAACACCTCCTCCGTCCAACAGCTCTTCGTCAGGCGGTGCACCCTCACATGACCGCGTCCCCCGAAGACGGAACCGGCGCCCGCGACCCCCGGGTGCCCTACGCCCGGCCGCCCGGGGCCGAGGACGAGTACAGCGCGACGGTGCTGGGCAGCCACTGGTTCGACGGGCCGGCGGAGGCCGGGCATCCGGCGACGGTGCGGGCCGGGGCGGAGCCGGCGACCGTGCCGCTGGTGCCGGTGCCGGCCGCGCCGGAGGCGGTCCCGGACCGGGTGGAGGGGTCGGTGCTGCGGTTCGGGCCCGGGGTGACGGCCTCGGCGGTCTACCCGGCGGGGATCGGCACCACCGCGGTCTGGCACGGCGGCACCCTCGGCGGTCCGGACCCGGCGGCCGGCCCGGCGCGTCCGGCGCGCGGGGCGGGGCTGCGCCGGTACGCGCTGGCCGCCCTGGTGCTGCTGCTGGTGCTGATGTACCTGGGCTGGCAGCGGTACGGCCCGGCGATGACGGTCCGTTCGCTGGCGGTCCAGGCCCCGGCCGGGGGCCCGGCCTGCGACTCGGCGGCCGAGGTGGTGGCGGTGGTACGCACCGACGGCAGGCCCGGCACCCTGCGCTACCGGTGGCTGCGCAACGACGGCACCCGCTCGCCGGTGCTCACCGAGCGGATGCCGCAGGGCCGGCAGGAAGCCCGGCTGCGCCTCCTGTGGACCTTCCACGGCGAGGGCTCCTACCGCGCCCGCGCCGAGCTGCACCTGCTGGCCCCCCAACAGCGCACGGCGGCAGCCGAGTTCACGTACCGGTGCGGGTGAGGACGTCAGAGGCCGGGCAGGCGGACGAGCGCCGTCCCGCCGTCCAGGTCGATGCGGGTGCGCGGTGGGGCGCCGTCCTCCTCGTCGTCGCGCATCACCAGCGCGCTCCGGCGCTCCTTGAGCTCGTGCTGTTTGCCCGGGGAGAAGGACGCGTGGAGCTGTTCGAAGCCGGTGCAGGCGACCTGGCCCTGCCGGCCGTTCCACCGCCAGGGCAGCAGCCCGGCCCGGCCCAGCCGGACCAGCGCCAGGTCCAGGAAGGCCGTCGCGGTGAGGATCAGCGCGAGTCCGGGCACGGTCATGAAGATCACGAACTGCATGCCGGGGTCCCTCCTTCACGGGCACCTCAGCACCTGATCGGCGCCGTGCTCCCGACCGTAACCCATCGCGGCCCGGGCCCGGCAGGGGCGGTCTCCCCCTTTCGGCCGGGGCGGGGCGGCCGGACGGGCGGGGCGGGGGCGGACGGCGCTGACCGGACGGCCGAAGCGGCGACGGGCCGCCCGCTGGTTCACTCGAAGACGAGCACGGGGAACTGACCCCCACTCCCGACACCGCGGGAGCCGGGGCCCCGTGGGCACCCCTGCGTGCCGCGTTCCAGCCGGCGACACACCCCAAATTGGAACGCGGCCGTTCCGCACGGATGCCATGTCCGGGCGGGAGGCCCGCAGCGCTTTGGGGAGTGCTGCGGGCCACAAACCCGCCAGGGCCCGCCACGGGCCTGCCCTTGGGATCATGCCGGGACCGCAACTCCCGGCACGAACCCAAGGACAGGCCCCGCGACGGGCCCCCGGGGACGCCCCGCCCCGCGCCCGCTGGTTCCGGCCTCCTCTCCAGAACCGGGCGCGGGCGGTGCCGTCCCGGACCAGAGCCCTCAAGAACGCGCGTGCCCTCAGAACCGCGCGTGGGCCGTGATGTCCGCCTCGAACTCCCCCGTCATCGCCGGGGTCACGGTCGGCCGGCACTGCGCCACGGCCGCCAGGTAGTCCTCGGTACCCGCGCCCGGCGGCAGCGGCGACGGCGGCCGGCCGCCGACCGCCTCCAGGTCCCGCTCGAAGGACGCCTGCGCCGCGATCCGCGCCGCGTGCTCGATGTCCGCCGGGGTGAACAGCTCCGTCTCCGCGACCAGCGCCGCCACGTCCACGTCCGGCCGCCCGGCGGTGTACCGGGACCAGATCGCGGCCCGCGCCCCGGCGTCCGGGGTGCCGATGGGGATCAGGTAGTCGAACCGGCCGGGCCGCAGGAAGGCCGGGTCCAGCGAGCGGATCGAGTTGGTGGCGCACACCAGCAGCCGCTCGCCGCCCTCCCGGAATCCGGGGATCAGCTTCAGCAGTTCGTTGGTCACGCCGTGGATGCCGCCCGGCTGCGCCGGCTCGCTGCGCACCGGGGCGATCTCCTCCACCTCGTCGATGAAGACCAGCACCCGCTCCAGCTCCGCGATCCGGGCGAAGGCACTGCGCAGGGCGGCGGCCAGGTTGCCCTCGTCGGCCAGCCGGGAGGGCAGCAGCTCGACGAAGGGCCAGCCCAGCCGGGAGGCGATGGCCCGGGCGAAGGTGGTCTTGCCGGTGCCGGGCGGGCCGAAGAGGGTGATGGCCCGGGGCGGCCGCACACCGTGCTGGGCGGCTCGCTCGGGCTCGGCCAGCGGCAGCACCACCCGGCGTTCGATCAGGTCCTTCTCCTTCTCCATCCCGGCGACCTTGGCCCACAGGTCGTTGGGGAGGAAGCGGCCGCCCAGGTCGTCCAGGAGCCCTGCGGCGGGGCCGTGCAGCGGCTCGGTCTTCTCGAAGTACGCGACGGCCGGCTGGCGGGTGTACCCGGCGTTGAGCAGGCCCTCGCCCAGCAGGTCCTCCTCGGGCAGCACGTACGCGATCCGGCCGACCCGGGCGGCGATCAGCCGCCGCTCCAGCTCGACGAGCAGCGCGCTGGCCAGCCCCCGGCCGCGCCAGCCGGAGTTGATCGCGATGCGCATGACCCAGGCCCGCTCCCCCGACACGCAGGCGAGGGCGGCGCCGATGGGGACGCCCTGGTGGACCGCGACCACGGCGGGCTGCCGGTCGGTGAGGGCGCCGATGCACTCGGCCAGCGAGAAGACGGACTCCTGGCCCAGCTCGGCGGTGGTGTCGATCAGGTGGACCACCGCGGCGAGATCGCTCTCGCGGTAGTCGTGGATCAGCCAGTTCACGCGGTGCCGCCCCTCGTTCGTCCCGCACCGCCCCTGCCGCGGGCGGTGTCCTGCGGCGAGGCTAGGGGCGCTCCCGGCCGGGACTCGTCCGCCAGGTTGCACAAAGAGCGCCACCGGAACCCTCCGGTCCGTCGATAGACGCGGAGGGTTGGCGGAGAATGTCCGGAAGTCTGTGCGTCGGGCCGCCGATTCACAGCGGATTCTTATGGAATCCCGGCCTCCAGTCATAGCTTTCCGGCACACCCTCAGGGCATGATCCAGCGCATGCTCCTCCGACAGGCCCGGCGGGTGAGGACCCTCACGCGCGTGTTCATGGCGATGACCCCGCTGGTCACCCTGCTGACCACGGGCTCGCCCGCGGTCAGCGCGCGGCTGCCGCTGGGCGTGACGGTCCCCGCGCTGGCCTCGGACGAGACCGACCGGGTGGGCGCCATCTTCACCCGCGACCTGGACGGCGGGCACTACTGCACCGCCTCGGTGGTGCAGAGCGACGACCGGAACGTCATCGCCACCGCCGCGCACTGCCTGCCCCCCGACGACGTCACCGACCTGGTCTTCGTCCCGGGCTACCGGGACGGCGAGGCCCCGTACGGCGTGTGGCGGCTCACCGGGGCCGAGACGGGCCCGACCTGGACGCAGGGGCAGGACCCGGACGCGGACGTGGCCTTCGCCACCGTCGCCCCGCTGGACGGGGCGGAGATCGAGGACGTGGTCGGCGGCTTCCCGCTGGCGCCGGACCAGTCCGACGACGTGGCGGTGACGGTCATCGGCTACCCGCGCACCGCCGACGCGCCGCTGGAGTGCAGCAACGACACCACCCTGCTCAGCGCGACGCAGCGGCGCATCGCCTGCCCCGACTACAGCGGCGGTACCAGCGGCAGCCCCTGGCTGACCCCGACCGGGCGGCTGGTGGGCGTGCTCGGCGGGTACGAGGGCGGCGGGGACGTGCCGGAGATCTCCTACAGCGCGGTCCTGGGCGCCTCGGCCAAGGACCTCTACGGGCAGGCGGCCCTCTCGGGCGGCTGACCGGGCGAGGCGGGGCGTACCCGTCCCGTACAACGGCCGGAAGGGCCGTACCGGGCCTCGTGCCCCGGGCCGGGCGGCGCCCGGGCGGCTCAGACGGTGGCCGGCTCGAACCAGGTCGGTTCGTCCTTGAGGGCCTGCCGGATCCGGTCCAGGGCGAAGCTCTCCAGCGGCGGCAGCCGGTCCGGCTCGAACCAGCCGACCTCCAGCGACTCGTCGTCGTTGACCCGGGCCTCGCCGCCCACCGCGCGGCAGCGGAAGGTGATGTCCATGTACTGGCACTGGTCGCCGTTGGCGTAGGTGACCGGCTGGAGGCCCTGGACCAGGACGACCCTCTCGGCCGTGCACCGCACGGCCGTCTCCTCGTACACCTCGCGCACCGCCGTCTCGGCGGGCTGCTCGCCGGGCTCGGCGATGCCGCCGATGACGGACCAGCCGCCGGTGTCGGCACGACGGCCGAGCAGCACCCGGCCCGCGTCGTCGAAGACCACGGCGGTCACACCGGGCAGGAGCAGCAGTTGGTGACCGGCGGTGGCCCGGATGCGGCGGATGAACTCAGGGGTGCTCATTCCCCCGACCCTAAAGGAGCCGGGCGCTCAGGACGTGCGGCGGCGGGCGCGCACGGCGCCGGTCAGGGCCCAGCCCAGGCCGCCGGCGGCCAGCACCAGCAGGGCGTACTCGGGCCAGGCGCCGAGCCGGGTGGCCGGGGTCTGGGAGGAGCGCAGCGGGATCTGCGCGACCAGGGCGGCCGGGGTGAACATCTTCGTCTGCTGCACGACCTCGCCGTCGGGGCGGATCACGGCGCTGACCCCGCTGGTGACCGGGACCAGCACCGCACGGCCGTGCTCGACGGCGCGCACCCGGGACATGGCCAGCTGCTGGTAGGTCATCTCGGAGCGGCCGAAGGTGGCGTTGTTGCTGGGCACCGAGATGACCTGGGCGCCGGCCCGGACGGTGTCGCGGACGGCGTCGTCGAAGGCGGCCTCGTAGCAGGTGACCAGACCGACCCGGCTGCCGGACATGGTGAAGACGCCCGGCACCTTGCCGGGGCCGAAGTCGCGCCGCACCCGGTCCACGTCGGAGCTGAAGAGCCGGGCGACCGAGCGCATCGGGATGTACTCGCCGAAGGGCTGGATGTGCCGCTTGTCGTAGGTGGCGGTGGGGCCGAGCACCGGGTCCCAGAGGATCTGGGTGTTGCGCAGCGGGCCGGTCTTCGGTGCGACCACGGCGCCGATGGAGACGGGCACGCCGATGGCCTTCACGGCGTTGTCGATCACGGCGTACGCGTCGGACTCGGCGTACGGGTCGAGGTCGGAGGAGTTCTCCGGCCAGACCACGAAGTCCGGGCGGGGGACCTTGCCGGCCCGGACGTCGTTCGCGAGCTGCACGGTCCGGCGGGCGTGGTTGTCCAGGACGGCCCGGCGCTGGGCGTTGAAGTCGAAGCCGGCACGGGGGACGTTGCCCTGGATCACGGCGGCGGTGGCGGTGCCGTCCTCGGCGCCGTCGTCCACCAGCGGACGGGCCGCGAGCGCACCTGCGACCGGGACCACCACGGTCAGGGCGGCCACCAGCGGGCGCCGGTCCCCGGCGCGCAGGGCCCGGGCGAGTGCGTACAGGCCGAAGCCGGCCAGGGCGACGGCGAAGCCGAGCAGCGGGGTGCCGCCGACCGCGGCGAGCGGCAGGAAGACCCCGTCGGCCTGCCCGAAGGCGATCTTGCCCCAGGGGAAGCCGCCGAAGGGGGCCCGGGCGCGGACCGCCTCGGCCGCGACCCAGACGGCCGCGGCCCACACCGGCCACAGCGGGAGCCGGGTCACCAGGGCGATGCCGGCGCACCCGAGGGCGATGAGCAGCGCCTCGGCGGTGGCCAGGGCCAGCCACGGCACCGGGCCGACCTCCTCGCCGGTCCACACCAGCAGCGGCAGCATGAAGCCGAGCGCGGCGAGCAGCCCGAGGCCGAAGCCGGCCCGGGGCCGGCGGCGGTACAGGACGTGCGCGAGCAGCGCGAAGGCCGGCAGCGCCAGCCACCACAGGGGGCGGGGCGGGAAGCTCAGGTAGAGCAGCACACCGGCGAGGGCGGCCAGGCCCGCGTCGGCCAGCCGGGCCCATCGGCGCGCGGCGGGCCGCGCGGGGGCGATCGGCGGGGTGTCCGTGGTACGGGTGGCGCTGCTCATTTGCGGAGTGTACGACGCCTGCCTGAGGATGCCGGGCCTGGGTCGGAACGGCCTGCTCCGAGGGGGCGGCGGGCGGATCACACGGGGGTGGCCGAGCCCAGCTGCGCGAGGCGGGAGCGGATGACGCGGACCGCGGTCTCGGCGTCGTCCACGGTGACGGTGAACAGCCGGCCGTCACCGAAGCGCAGCACCACCGCCTCGCCGCGGCGGACCACCACGGCCGTGCCCAGCTCGGGGCGCCAGCGGTAGCCCCAGCCGCCCCACTGGCGGGGGGTGACCTTGGGCTCGAACTCGGCGGAGCTGAGCTCGTCGAGGCGGATGCGGCGGCGCGGCAGGCCGATGTGGCCGCAGCGGACCTCCAGGCTGTCGTCGTCGACGGTGACGGCGACGTGGACGAAGGCAAGGGTGCCGTAGAGGATCAGCAGGCCGGCGGCCAGGCAGCCGACCACGGACATCACGAGCGGCGCGAGTCCGCTGGTCCACGCCGATTCGACGGCCAGCTCGATCCCGAGCGCCACGCAGGCGGCGCCGGCGGCGGCCAGCAGCCACTGCCCGCGATTGGTGGCCCGCCCGCTCCAGAGCGGCCCCACGGTCCGGTCCCTCATGCTCGGGACTCTACCCACCTCCGAGCCCCCCAGGCACCGCCACTACACCCATCCGCGCAGGGCCCCAGGTCCCGACCGCGGGAGCCTTCCGGCACGCGCCGTGCGCGCCGGCCTCCCCTTCCAGGCGGACCTGCTCCAGCGCCAGGGCTTCTACGACCCGCCCCCGGGCACCTCCCCCTACCCCGGCCTCGAATGCGCGGGCCGCATCACGGCCCTGG
>NZ_JBFBGK010000090.1:0-35044 GCF_040684615.1 Streptomyces sp. NPDC089919 | reverse complement strand
GAAATTCCAGCCCCGCCGGCGCTTGAGGCGCGGGGGCAGGGGGGCGGAGCCCCCGAGGCCGGGGCGGCCGGGGCCGCGCTCAAGGGCACGACACTCCTCACCGGCATCGCCGTGGCCCAGGCCTACACCGGCCACCCACTGGAGGCCAGACGCCTGGTGACCGCCGCCGCCGACCGCGTCGGCGAGGACCCCACCGAAGTCCTCCCCCTCCACCTGGCGGCCTTCGCCGCGGAGTTCTGGTCCGGCGACCTCACCGGCGCCTGGCGCGCCGCCGACGCCTACGCCGAAGCCCTCGGCCGCCGCGGCGACGCCCTGTACGGCGCCGTGCTCCTGTGGCGCGGCCAGGTCGCCACGGCCCTCACCCGGCTCCGCGCCTCCCACCCCGGCGCCGCCGCGCACGCAGCGGCCCTGGTCGGAGACGCCGAGATGGCCGAGCGGTACCTCGCCGCCGGCGAGGACCAGTGGACCGAACTCGCCAGACCCTGGGTGGCCGTGGCCGCCGGCCGCGTCTCGGAGGGCGCCGAACTGGCCGCCGCCTACGCCTCCCGGGCCGCCGCCGCAGGCCTGGTCGGCTTCGAACTGCTCGCCCTCCACGACGTGGCCCGCCTCGGCGGCGCCCGCCGGGTCGCCGCCCGGGTTGCCGGCCTCCGGCACGAGGGCGCCCTGGCGGCCGCCGTCGCCGCCCACGTGGCCGCCGCCGCGGAACGCTCCGGCCCCGGCCTGTGGGCGGCCTCGGTGGAGTTCGAACGCCTCGGCTACCTGGTCTTCGCCGCCGAGGCGGCCGCGGGCGCCCTCCGCGCCGGCACCCCCGGCGCCGCGGCCCGCGCCCACATGCTCGCCTCCCGCTGCGAGGGGGCCCGGACCCCGCTGTTGGCGGCCCTGGCGGCCCCCGCCCTGACCCGCCGCGAACTGGAGATCGCCACCCTCGCCGCCGCCGGCCTGACCTCCCGCACCATCGCCACCCGCCTGGGCCTGTCCCCCCGTACCGTCGACAACCACCTCACCAGCGCCTACGCCAAACTCGGCATCACCAGCCGAGGCGAACTCCCCGGCGTCCTGGGCCCGGGCTGAGGGGCCGGGATTCCGCAACCAACCCGCCCTCCTACTCCAGCGTCCCGCTCAGCAGCGCGGCCGTGGCGCACTTGGTCGGGGCGGGGCTCGACGGCGGGTGGCCGACGGTGCGGCAGGTGAGGGTGAGGGTGATCTCCTGCTTGGCGGTGGCCAGGAGGGCGGAGCCCCAGTGCTGGTCCTGTTCGCGGAAGTTCTCCAGGGCGGGGGACAGGAGGGTGCGGCCGCCGACCGCGAAGGTGACGGTTCCCGAGTCGCCCTGGGGGTTCTCGAGGATCAGGTCGGTCAGGCGCAGGACCTTGCCCGCCGGGACGGTGTAGGTGGCCGTGCCGGTGCCGCCCGCCGGGGCCTCGGCCTTCAGGCGGGAGGAGAAGAGGGCCGCCTGCGGCTGGGGCGCGGGGCCCTCGCCCGGCTTCTTCGGCGAGGGGGACGGACCCGGCGTCGGGGACGCCCCCGGCTTCGGCTTGCCGCCCTCGGAGCCGCCGCTGGCGGCCTTCTTGGCGTCCTCGGCGGCCTTCTTCGCGTCGTCGGCCTTGGCCTCCGCCGCCTTCACCGGTTCCTTGACGGCCTCCTTGGCCGCCGACCGCACCGCCGGCCGCAGCAGCCCGAACCACAGTCCGGCCAGCAGGCCGATCAGGGCCAGCGCGGCCACCAGGGCCCGGATCAGCCCGGCCGAGACCAGCGGCTGCTGGAGCAGCGTGCCGTCCAGTGCCACCGGCGCGATCTCCGGCACCGGTTCGGGCCCGGCCCCCTCCGGGGCCTTGGCGGGCACCCCCGGCACCCCCGCCGCCCCCTCCGCCCGCGGTGCCGGGACCACCCCCGCCGCCGGGTCCGCCGGCGCGGCGCCCGCCGGTGCCGGGAGCGCGTGGAGCTGGAAGACGTGCGGGAGCGGTGTCCCGCGCCACATGCGGCGCTTCGGTTTCACCGGGACCTTGACGAAGGCTGCCCGTCCGGGCGCCACGACCGTGTCCCCCGGGGGCAGTTTGAACTTCAGGAGCTCCCCGGCGTCCTTGCCCGAAAGGGCAACGACCAGCGGGTAGTTGCCGCGGTTGTCCACCGCCACCTGGTACGTGGCACCGGTACGCCCGGTCGCCATCCGCGGGGTCAGCTCCGCCGTGAAGTCGGCGTACGGCAGGATCCGCAGCACGCCCTCCGGGACCGTGGCGTGCTCGGGCTGCTCCTGCGGCAGCACCCGTACGCCGTAGGTCAGTTCGCCGGGCGCGACCGTGGTGTCCCGGGGCGGCCGGACCACCAGCTCCACCTCGCCCGAGGTGTTCGGGTACAGCGAGAGCGCGGCCGGCTCGACCGTCGCCCACCGCGCGGCGGGCCCGAGCACCTCGAAGCCGTACGCCTCGACGACGTTGCCGTTGTTGCGCAGCTCCAACGGGATCCGCACCTCCGCCCCGGGCAGCACCGAGGTCGGAGTGGCGTCCAGGTGAGCGGAAGTGGTCATGGAAGGACGGTAGAGACGCTGGTGAACACGCCGCCGGGCCCGTAGGGACACACCCGGGGGCACGCTGCGTTGCCCGTTGAGTCCGTGTGGAGTGCCTGCTGACTGCCCGGGTGTTCACTGGCCCCACGCAGAGGCGGGGCCCTCGCGGGGGCGCGGGGGCGCTGAGCATGGGGGGTACGACCATGAGGTACCAGGGCGACTGCGGCGTCGAGCGGATCCCGGTGCGGCTGACCGCACAGGACCCGATCTCGCAGGCGGGGCTGGCCGGGCAGTTGCGCAACTGCCCCGAGCTGCGGCTCCTGACGGGGGACGAGGAACCGGCCGCGGGCGAACAGCCGTGTGTGGCCGTGGTCTCCGCGGACCGGGTCGGCGAGCCGGAGATGCAGACCCTGCGCCGCTTCCAGCGGGCCGGACAGGGCCGGATCGTCCTCGTGGCGACCGAGATCGACGACACCGGGCTGGTCGCGGCCGTGGAGTGCGGGGTGGTCGGCGTGGTGCGCCGGGCCGAGGCGTCGTCGGAGCGGCTGGTGCAGGTGATCACGGCGGCGGCGCGCGGCGAGGGCAGCGTGCCGGCGGACCTGCTGGGCCGGCTGCTGGACCAGGTGGGGCGGCTCCAGCGGCAGGTGCTGGATCCGCGGGGGCTGGCCTTCACCGGCCTGGCGCCGCGGGAGATCGACGTGCTGCGGCTGGTGGCGGAGGGCAGCGACACCGCCGAGATCGCCCGGGCGCTGGCCTTCTCGGAGCGCACGGTCAAGAACATCCTGCACGACGTCACCACCCGCCTCCAGCTCCGCAACCGGTCGCACGCCGTCGCGTACGCCATGCGCCAGGGCTTCATCTAGGAGCGCTCCGCCGCGGCCTCGACTGCCCCTTCGGGCATGGCGGGGTACCCGAAGCGCTGCCCGTCTCCGGGTGATGGGGCGCACGGGGCGGGGAGAGGGTTTGGGTGAGGAGGTCCATCCGGATGCGACGAAACGGGGGCCGCGCACTCCACCCGGGCCGACGGCCCGGCCGGAGTGCGCTGGTGGTGACGCTCGCGCTGGTCCTGGCGGGCGCGATGACGGGCGCGGCCCCGGCCGGGAGCAGGGGCCCGGCCGCGGGGCCGCGCGCCGCCGTGCCCGCGGCGGCGTCCGGTACCGCGGCCGCCGGCGCGTCCGGTACCGCGGCGTCCGCCGCCGGGCGCGCCGCGGCCGTGGAGCTGCCGGACCCCGGCCGCCTCGCGTACGTCGGCGACGGCCCGCACTACAGCCTCGTCACGGTCGGGCCGCGCGCCGCCCTGGACCCGGCCCTCCCGGTCGGCGCCGCGGGGAACGACTGCCAGGCCTCCGCCCGCGGCGACGACCTGGTCTGGGTCAGCGACCGGGACGGCACCGGCGAGGGCGTCTACCGGCGGACCGGCGACGGCCCGGTGGTCACCGTCGTGCGCCGGACCGGCTGGCGGGTGGCCCGCCCGGTGCTCTCCCCGGACCGCCGCTGGATCGCCTTCGTGTCCTGGGACAACGACAAGGGCGACGGCGACCACACCTCCATCAGCCGCTGCGACCTCGACCGCGGCCTGCAGGACGTCGCCGCGAAGCCGGCCGTCTGGGTCGTCGGGGCGGACGGCACCGGGCTGCGGCAGGCCGTCCCGGACGCCGACTGGGTGGACTGGTCGCCGGACGGCTCCCAGTTCGTCTTCACCCGCGGGGGCGAGGCCTTCCGCACTCCCGTGGCCGGCGGCGCCGCGACCCGCGTCTCGCCGGTGGACGAACCGGCGTCCCACCCGGCGTGGGAGCCCGCCGTCCCCGGCGCGAAGGACCGGATCGCCTACTCGAGCTGGCGGTACGTCGAGGAGTGCGGCGCGGCCCGCAGCCGGGGCCGGGCCCTGTGCCTGACCGCGGCCGGTGCCGCCGCGGCGGTCCGCCGCCAGGCGCTGGTGACCGTACCGGCCGGGGCGGGCGGCGCGGAGCCGGCCGAGGTCCGGGCCGTGGGCAGCAATTACAGCGAGGCCGCCACCGACGTGGCCTGGTCCCCGGACGCCGCCCGGCTGGCCTTCCTCTCCCAGGAGCCGTACCTGGTCGACGCGACCGGCGCCCCCTGCGCCTGCTGGGGCACCCCGGTCTTCGACCCGGAGGAGGTGGTCGGCTACGACACCACGTCGGTCGGCTGGTACGGCCCCGCCGACCGGCCCCGGCTGCTGCTGGGCGGCCGGGACCCGGAGAGCACCAACCTGGAGAACCAGCGCGCCGCCGTCCCCACCGACCGGCTCCAGCTCCGCCGGCTCCAGGGCGAGGAGTTCGACCTGGCAGACCCGGCGTACGCCCCGGACGGCCGGCAGCTCGCCTTCGTCGCGAAGTCCAGCGGCCCCGACGGCGGCCCGGACTCCCAGGCCATCCGGATCGGCGACCCGAAGCTGCTCGACGCGGCCCCCTGGCTCCGGTACGAAGGCCAGGAGCGGGGCGAGTGGGAGTCCCGGCCGGCCTGGTCCCCGGACGGCACCAAGCTCGCCTTCGCCCGCTGGGTGCCCCAGGGCGCCTACGTCCCGCCCGCCCGCATCGCCGTCGTGGACGTCTCGGCCGGTGCGGAGCACGGCCGGCTCCTCTACACCGTGCCCGGCCGGCAGCCGGACAGCCCCGAGAAGGAGTGCGACACGGACGACCTGGACCCGACCTGGTCCCCGGACGGCAAGACCCTCGCCTTCTCCCGCTACAGCCGCTGCTATTACCCGAGCCTGCGCAGCGCCGGTGCCCGCGCCCCGGCCGCCACCCCTGCCGTCCGCACCCCCGCCGTCGCCGCCACCGTGGACCCGGAGCCGGGCGACGAGCGGGACCGGCACATCTGGACCAGCGAGGCCCGCCCCGCCACGGACGGCAGCCGGCCCGCCCAGAAGGACGTCACCGCCCTCCAGTGCGGCGACCCGGACTGCCCGGTGCTGGACCTGCGCCCGGACTGGAACCGCACCGACGGCACCATCGCCTTCGTCCGCCAGGCCACCCGCACCGAGCCGGGTCCCGGCCTGCGCTCGGGGTACGAAGGCCCCCGCGCGGTCATGGGCATGCAGGCGGACGGCACCGGCTGCGCCGGCCTGGTCCCGCGCGGCCCGGCCTGCCCGCGCACCCCGCCGGCCCCCGGCCGGGACGACACCGGCCGGTCCTTCACCCAGCCGGACAACCCCGCCTGGACCCCGGACGGCAGCCGGCTGGCCGTGGACGTCGAGGTCTCCGGCTGGGACAGCGTGACCAACCGCCGCCTGATGACCCTGCCCCGCGGCACCGCCGCCAAGGGCCGGATCCTGCCCGGCAAGATCTACAACTCCCAGTCCCAGCCCAGCTGGGAGCCCGGCGCGGACCTGCGCGTGCAGCTCTCCACCGCCGACGACCCGGTCCTCCTCGGCCGCACCGGCACGCTGGTGCTCGAGGTGGGGAACTCCGGCGTCGCGCCCGCCCCCCGCACCCGCACCCGCTTCACCCTGCCGCCCGGGCTGGCGGCCACCGGGCCGCCCGTCCCGCTCACCGGCACCTGCGCCGCCGACCTCACCTGCGAGCTCGGCACCCTCGCCGGCGGCGGCGCCCGCACCACCGTCACGCTCACCGTGAAGGCCCTGGCCCTGGGCGACCACGAGGTCACCGCCGCCGCCGAGTCCGCCCTCCCGGACAACAAACCGGCCGACGACACCGCCGCGCTGACCGTCCGGGTCCGGGTGCCCGACCTCGCCGTGACGGCCACCGCCACCCCGCCCGTGATCAAGGTCGGCGAGAAGTCCACGCTCGAGTTCACCGTCACCAACCAGGGCACCGCCACCGCCCAGGACGCCCTCCTCCGGCTCGTCGTGCCCCCCGGCCTCACCCTGGTCTCCGGTACCGAATGCCCGCCGGCCGGCTGCGCGTACGGCGCCCTGGCCCCGGGCGACACCCGCACGCTCACGCTCGTCTACACCGCGGGGAACGCCTTCTCCGGCACCTTCGAGGCCACCGTCTCCGCCGGCACCCCGGACGGCGACCCGGACGACGACCGCGCCACCGCCGACCTGACGGTGGTCGACCCGCGGCTGCCCGACCCGGCCGTCTCGGTCACCGTCACCCCGCCGGTCTTCGCCACCAGCGCCCGCGCCACCGTCACGTACACGGTCCGCAACGCCGGCGACGCCACCGCCCAGGACGTCCTGCTGCGGACGCTGCTGCCGCCCGGGCTGGCCGTGGTCACCGCCACCCCGCCCTGCCCGGACACCGGCTGCGCCCTCGGCGACCTGGCCCCCGGCGCGACGGTCACCGTCACCCGCCAGGTCCTCGCGGCCACCGAGCTGACCGGCACGGCGGTCGGCACGGTCAGCACCCCCGGCGCGGACAGCAACCCGGCCAACAACACCGCCGCCGCCCCGGTCACCGTCGTCAAGGGACCCGTCCCGCCCGACCACATCCCGCCCCGGCCCCGGCTGCGCGCGGACCCGCAGGTGTCGCTGTCCGCCACGCCCCGGACCGCGTACACCGGCGGCCGGATCGACGCCGAGGTCACCGTCCTCAACGGCGGTCCGGCGAAGGCCACCGGCCTGCGCCTGGTCGTCGCGGTCCCGCCGGGGCTGGGCCTGGTCTCGGCCGAGCGGCCGCAGTGCCTGACGGCGGCCGGCTGCCCGGTGGCGGACCTGCCCTTCCACGGCCGCGTGAAGCTCCGGCTGGTCCTGACCGCCCGGCACGCCCTGACCGGGGCGATCACGGCCCAGGTCAGCACCACCGGCAGCGACCTGCTGCCGGGCAACGACGCCGCCCGCGCCCCGCTGACCGTCCGGGAGCCGGCCCTGGTGCTCGACCCGCCGCTGGGACCGCCCGGTTCGGTGACCCGGGCCGTCGGCTCGCAGTTCCCGCCCGGGACGGTGCTGCGGCTGACCTGGAGCCGGGGCGTGACGGTGGCCGCGGCGCCCGTGGTGGTCGGCAAGGACGGCGGCTTCACCGCCCCGCTGCTGATCCTGGTCCAGGACACGCTCGGCGAGCGGAAGCTGCTGGCCGCCCAGAAGGCCCCGGGCCGCGCGCTGTTCAGCCCCGTCACCGCCCCCTTCCTGGTGGTGCCGGGCACGCTCCAGCCGCAGGACTTCCAGTGGCGCCGGTGAGCGCCGGGCCGGGGGCGGCCCGGTGATCCACGAGGTCGACGAGGCCCTGCGGATGCTGGTGCGCGGCGAGGTGCTGGGGGAGGGCACGGAGGTGGACGTGGTCTTCGACGCGCCCACCCGCGACTGGGCGGCCCGCCGCAACACCCCCACGGTCAACCTCTACCTGTACGACATCCGCGAGGACATGCGGCGGCGCTCCCGGGGCCGCCGCAACATCTACGACGAGCAGGGCCGGGTCACCGCCCGCACCCTGCCGCCCCGCTACTTCAAGCTGTCGTACCTGATCAGCGCCTGGACGCAGCGGCCGGAGGACGAACACCGGCTGCTGTCCGCGCTGTTGTCCTGCTTCCTGCGGCACGACGCGCTGCCGGCCGCGGCCCTGGGCCCGGAGCTGTCCGGCACCGGCCTGCCGGTGCCGGTCTCGATCGCCCTGCCGCCGCCGGAGGACCGGGCCTTCGCGGACGTGTGGTCGGCGCTGGGCGGCGAGCTGAAGCCCTCGCTGGACGTGGTGGTGAGCGCACCGGTGGCGACCGCCCCGGTGTGGCCGGCCGGACCCCCGGTGGACGAGGGCCTGGTGGTGGACCTGTCGGACGTGCACGCCCCGCCGGCGGCCGCCGCCGAGCCGCCGCCGCGGCCGTCCGGGGTGCCCGGCCCGCGGGCCCCGCGGGCCCGGCGGCGCGGCTGAGAGCTGCGCCGACAGGGCTTGAGGAGAAGGGGAGTTGATGGACTACCTGCTGGGGCGGCTGGGGATCGTCGAGGCGCGGGTGCGGCGGGCGGTGGCGGCCCGGCGGGCCGGTGACCCCGAGGCCGACGACCCCTTCCGGGGCCTGTACCTGTCCGACGAGGCTGTGGCCCGGATCCTGGACGAGCCGGTGGCGGCGGCCGGGCCCGACCCGGTGGACGCCGAGGCGCTGGCGGCCCTGGGAGGGGGCGGCGGCTCCCGGCTGGCGGCGCTGGCCGGGCGGTTCGGGCTGACCGGGCTGGACGAGGAGCTGCTGCTGATCGCCCTGGCGCCCGACCTGGACCGGCGGTTCGAGCAGCTGTACGGCTACCTCAACGACGACGTCACCCGCCGCCGGCCGAGCGTCGGCCTGGCGCTGGGCCTGTGCGGGGTGCCGGCGGCCTCGGCGGCCGCCCGGGCCCGGCTGTCGGCGGCCGGACCGCTGGTGGCCCGCGGCCTGCTCCTGGTCGAGGAGCCGGAACGCCCGCTGCTCAGCCGGTCGTTGCGGGTACCGGACCGGGTCTCGGCGCACCTGCTGGGCGATGACGCGGTGGACCCGGCGCTGGTGGACCTGCTGGGGCCCGGCCGGGCCGGGCTGCTGCCCGCGGACGCACTGGGCGACCTGCCGGCCCGGCTGGCGGCGGCGCTGGCGGTGGTGGAACTGGTCTACCTGCGCGAGCCAGCCGGCGGGGTGGCCCTGGCGCTGGGCGCCGAGGCCTTGGCGGGGGCCGGGCGCGGGTCGTTCGTACTGGACCTCGGGCGGCTGGCCCGGCAGGCGGAGGCGGCGGCGCTGACGGCCGCGGCCGGCCGGGAGGCGGCGCTGGCCGGTGCCGGGCTGGTGGCCGGTCCGGTGGAGGCGCTGGGCGAGAAGCCGGAGTTGCTGCGGGCGCTGGCGGGGCTGCCGGTGCCGGTGCTGCTGACCGGCCGGGCGGGCTGGGACCCGGCCTGGTCGGAGCGGGTACCGCTGCTGGTGGAGGTGGAGCGGATCTCGGCCGGGACGCGGGCCGCGCTGTGGGAGGCGGTGCTGGGCGAGCCGGCGGGCGGGGCGGTCGGGGCCTTCGTGCTGACCCCCGAGCAGATGGAGCGGGCCGCCCGGACGGCCCGGCAGCAGGCGGTCCTGGGCGGGGGCCGGGCGGCGGCCGCGGTGGGGTCGGGACCCGGGGCGGCGGCGGAGGCCGCAGCGGTGGCCGGGCCCGGGGCGGCGACGGAGGCCGCAGCGGTGCCGGGGCCCGGGCCCGGCCCGGACCGGCGGGCCGGGGAGGCGCACCTGCTCCAAGGCGCCCGGGCCCAGAACACCTCCGGGCTGGAGCGGCTGGCCCGGCGGATCACGCCCGGGGTCGGCTGGCCGGACCTGGTCCTGCCGCCCGTGGTGCTGGGGCAGTTGCGGGAGCTGGCGGCCCGGGCCCGGCACCGCGACCGGGTCCTCGGCGACTGGGCGATGCGCCCCGGCGGCGGGCGCGGCCGGGGCGTGATGGCCCTCTTCGCGGGCGACTCGGGCACCGGCAAGACGATGTCCGCCGAGGTCATCGCGGGGGCGCTGGGCCTGGACCTGTACACCGTCGACCTGGCCACGGTCGTGGACAAGTACGTCGGCGAGACCGAGAAGAACCTGGAGCGGATCTTCACCGAGGCGGCCGGGGTCAACGCCGTCCTGCTCTTCGACGAGGCGGACGCCGTCTTCGGCAAGCGCTCCGAGGTCAAGGACGCCCACGACCGCTACGCCAACGTGGAGAGCGCCTACCTGCTCCAGCGGATGGAGACCTTCGACGGGCTGGCGGTGCTCGCCACCAACCTGCGCGCCAACCTGGACGAGGCCTTCACCCGCCGCCTCGACCTGGTCGTGGACTTCCCGCTGCCCGACGCCGGGCAGCGCACCGCCCTGTGGGACCGCTGCCTGGGCCGTTCGCTGCCCCGGGACGCGGACCTGGACCTGGAGTTCTGCGGCCGGTCCTTCGAGCTGGCCGGCGGCGACATCCGCTCGGCGGCGGTCACCGCCGCCTACCTCGCGGCCGACGCGGGCCGCCCGGTGTCGATGGCCGACCTGGTGGCCGCGGTCGCCCGCGAGTACCGCAAGCTGGGCCGGCTCTGCCTGGAGTCCGAGTTCGGCCCGTACCTGCGGCACGCCCGCTGACCGGGACGTCCGGTGCGCCCGGACCTGCCTCAAAGGGCAGGCAGGGCTGCCCGGTTGGGGCCGCTCGGGTGAAGGACGGCGGGGCCCGGGCGCGGGAGGCTGGGACGGCGGGCGGTCCGGGCCCGGCGGGCCGGCGCGGGACCGGCCCCGCGCGGGCATCGAGGAAGGCGACGGGATGCGCGAACACGACCACGACGGCGCGTGCTTCGAGGGGCCCCGGCCCAAGGCGGCCGACGGGCAGGAGACCGACCGGGTGCCCGACGCCCTGCTCATGAAGGCCGCCGCGGGCGGCCGGGCCGAGGTCCTGGGGCCGGGCGGCATGCTGCGGCTCCAGCGGGCCCTGGGCAACCGCGGCGCGGCCGCCTCCGTGCAGCGTTCGGCCGTCCACGACGTCGTCGGCTCCGGCGGCCAGGCCCTCGACCCCGAGGTGCGCACGGACATGGAGGCCCGCCTCGGCCACGACTTCGGCGACGTCCGGGTGCACACCGACGCCGCCGCGCACCAGTCCGCCAAGGACGTCGGGGCGCACGCCTACACCGTCGGCTCGCACGTCGTCTTCCAGCGCGACGCCTACGCCCCCGGCTCCCACCAGGGCCGCACCACCCTCGCCCACGAGCTGACCCATGTCGTCCAACAGCGCTCGGGCCCGGTGGACGGCACCGAGCAGGCCGGCGGGATCAAGGTCAGCGACCCCTCCGACCGCTTCGAGCGGGAGGCCGTCGCCACCGCCGACCGCGTGATGTCCGCCCCCGCCCCGGCCGCCCAGCGGTCCGCCGAGGGCGGCTCCGGGGCCGGCTCGCCCGGGACCGCCGCCACGGTCCAGCGGTCGGCGGCCGGCCCGGAGGGCGCGCCGGGCCCCGCGCTCCAGCGCGAGGAGGCTCCCGAGGAGGAGCAGCCCGCCGTCCAGGGCCTGTTCGTCCAGCGCGCCGAGGAGACGGACGAGGAGGAGGCCCCGGCAGAGTGAAGGCCGCCGCGGACCGCCCCGGCGGTGAGGAGCCGGTACGGGAGCGCCCGCGCCCCGTGCAGTCCGGCGCGCCCGCCGCCCGGCCCCGGTCCGTGGACGCCCGCACCCTCCAGCGGCTCCAGTCGCGAGCGGGCAACGCGGCCGTCTCCCGGCTGGTCGCCAAGCCGGCCGCCAAGCCGCCGTCCGGTGGGCAGGCCGCCGCGCCGGCTGCCGCGGCGGGCCGGTCCGCCCCCGCGGAGGCCCCCGTACAGCGGGAGCCGGCCCGCGGGGAGGCGCCCGTACCGCGGGAGGCGGCCCTCGCCGAGGCACCGGTACGGCGGGAGACGGCTCCCGTGGAGGCGTCCGTCCAGCGTCTGGAGGCGCTGCCCGCGCCGCCCGGGGGGCTGACGCCGGCCACCGACCCGCGCTTCCAGAAGGTCGCCGGGGACCTGCGGGCCAAGAAGGCCGTGCTGACCCGGCACCCCACGGCCGCCTCGCAGGCCAAGGCCGCCCAGGACGCCGCCAAGCCGCCCGGGGACGACAAGGAGGCGCAGGCCAAGGGCGCCCAGGCCGCGGAGATGGGCGCGGCCAAGCCCGGCACCTTCGACAAGGCCGCCTTCGTCGAGGCCGTCTCCGCGGCCATCGCCGCCAAGGCCCCCAAGACCCTCGGCGAGGCCGACAAGTTCACCCAGTCCGGCAAGACCGACGAGATCAAGTCCCAGGTCTCCGGCCAGGTGAAGTCCGGCAAGGAGGGCTCGGCCAAGGACATCACCGAGAAGACCAAGGCCGCCCCCGACCCGTCCCGGGCGGTGGAGAAGCCGGTCACCCCGCTGCCCGGCCAGGCCGCCCCGCCGGCCCAGGCCCCGCCGGACGCGAAGGCCGCCTCGGTCGCCCCGGCCCCGGCCGCCCAGACCGATCTGAGTACGGGCCCCAAGGAGACCGACGCCATGATGGCGGAGGCCAAGGTCACCCCGGAGCAGCTGGCCCACTCCAACGAACCGCAGTTCCAGGACGCGTTGGCCGCCAAGAAGGAGGCCGACGACCACGCCGCCACCGCCCCCGCCGCCTTCCGTGCGGAGGAGGCCGGCCGGATCGCCGCCGCCCAGGGCGGCGCCGCCGCGGCCGGCCCGGCCGGCGTGCAGGCGATGACCGCCGCCCGGGCCGGCGCCGGCCAGCAGGTCGCGGCCGGCCAGGGCGCCGCCCAGTCGAAGGAGGAGCAGGAGCGGGCCCGGATCTCGGCCGAGATCAAAGCCGTCTTCGACACCACCAAGCAGGAGGTCGAAGGCATCCTCGGCGCCCTCGACGGCGAGGTCGAGACCGCCTTCGACCAGGGCCAGCAGCGGGCCAAGGCCGCCTTCGACGCCGACCACCAGACGAAGATGAAGGCCTGGAAGGACGAGCGCTACTCCGGCGTCGCGGGCGCCGCCCGCTGGCTGGCCGACGAGGTCTTCGACCCGCCCCCGCGGGCCAACCAGATCTTCGCCGAGGCCCGCGCCGTCTACGAGCGCGAGATGCGCGCGGTCATCTCCGGCATCGCCGACCTCGTCGGCAAGCGGCTCGGCGAGGCCACCGCCAAGATCGCCGCGGGCAGGCAGAAGATCGCGGACAAGGTCGCCGAACAGCCCAAGAACCTGCGACAGTTCGCCCAGCAGGCGGCCACCGACATCGGCGGGGAGTTCACGGCCCTGGAGTCCTCCGTCTCGGAGAAGTCCCAGTCCCTGGTCCAGGACCTGGCGGACAAGTACGTCGCGGCCCGGGACGAGATCGACAAGGAGATCGCCGCGCTCCAGGAGGCCAACAAGGGACTCCTGAGCAAGGCCAAGGGCGCCCTGGTGGGGACCCTCGACACGGTCCTCAAGCTGAAGGACATGCTGCTCGGGGTGCTGGCCCGGGCGGCCGGCGCCATCGACAAGATCATCAAGGACCCGATCGGCTTCCTCGGCAACCTGGTCAACGCCGTCAAGGCCGGGGTGATGGGCTTCGCCGCCCGGATCGGCGAACACCTCAAGAGCGGCCTCAAGCAGTGGCTGTTCGGCCAGCTGTCGGCCGGCGGTCTGGAGATCCCGGAGACCTTCGACGCCAAGGGCATCGTCAAGCTCATCCTCTCCATCCTGGGCCTGACCTGGTCGAACATCCGCACCCGTATCGTCGCCCAGATCGGCGAGCCGGCCATGAAGGCCCTGGAGACCAGCTTCGAGATGGTCCAGGTGCTGGTGACCGAGGGCGTCGGGGGGCTGTGGAAGTGGCTGGTCGGCAAGCTGTCCGACCTCAAGGACACGGTCGTCGGGGCCATCAAGGACTTCGTCACCGAGAAGATCGTCACGGCCGGCATCACCTGGATCGTGTCCCTGCTGAACCCGGCCTCCGCCTTCGTCCGCGCCTGCAAGGCCATCTACGACGTGGTGATGTTCTTCGTGAACCGCGCCGCGCAGATCAAGTCCTTCGTGGACTCCGTCCTCGACTCGATCGAGTCCATCGCGGGCGGCGGCTCGGGCGCGGTCGCCGGCCTGATCGAGAACA
This sequence comes from Streptomyces sp. NPDC089919, assembly GCF_040684615.1. NCBI lineage: Bacteria > Bacillati > Actinomycetota > Actinomycetes > Kitasatosporales > Streptomycetaceae > Streptomyces > Streptomyces sp. NPDC089919. The sequence continues at coordinate 21,128 of NZ_JBFBGK010000090.1, read as the reverse complement.
GCCTCGCCAAGGCCGTCCCGGTGGTCCTCGACTTCCTCGCCAGCCTCCTGGGCCTCGGCGGCATCTCCGAAAAGATCAAGTCCATCCTGGCCAAGGTCCAGGCCCCGGTCATGAAGGCCGTCGACTGGGTCGTGGGCAAGATCGCCGGCGCCGGCAAGAAGATCCTGTCCAAGCTCAAGTCCAAGGTCCAAGGCGGCGACGACTCCCCGGAGGGCAAACAGGCCCGCCTGGACAAGGGGCTGGCGGCGGCCGCCGCGGTGGCCAACCGGTACGCGGGCCGTCCGCTGTCCAAACTGGTGGTCCGGGGCGCCTTCGCCGCGATCAGGCTCAAGTACGGCATGACGAGTCTGGAGCTGGAACCGGCCGGCCGGAAGTGGGCCGTGCGCGGCGCGGTGAACCCGGGCGGCACGCTGGTCACCGAGGCCTTGACGGAGGAGCAGCAGGCCGCGGAGATGATGGAGGCCAAGGACGGGTCGTACGCGGCGAAGCTGCAGAGCGTCCGCGAGCTGCTGACCTCGGCGGAGACCGACCGGAGCGGCAGGCAGGCCAGTTGGACGGCGCGCAAGGCGCAGATCGAGGCGGTGCGGCAGCGCCGGGACGGGCTGCCCCCGGGGCCGGAACAGCAGGCCGCCCGCGCCGAGCACCAGACGCTCTGCGAGGCGCAGCGGGAGGACCTGGCCGAGCTGGCGGCGCTGGCGCGCGAGATCACCGTGCGGTTGGGGAACGTCAAAAAGGCGGAGACGGAGCAGGAGCAGCACCGGCTGGGCTCCTTCTCGGCGCTCGTCGAGCGGCTGCGGGCGGCGACCGCCTCCACGGAGGGCAACAAAGCCGTCGCCGACAAGGGCGTCAAGGAGGGCAGGGACTTCCTCGGCGACATCATCAAGAAGCAGGGCGGGGCCTCGGACCCGATGACGGCCGAGCACATCTTCCCCATGAAGTGGATCGTCCGCCTGGTCTGCCCGCCCAGCAGGCCGGGCCGGAAGCCCATCGGGTTCGTCCAACTCAACCGGGAGAACCAGCTCAAGCTCACCAACTGGCCCGACAACCTGGTCCCGTTGCGGCGGAGCGTCAACAGCATGCGCTCGGACAACTCGTGGAAGGTGACGGCCCCCAAGGTCATGGCGGACCCCAACCTGAAGGACGTCGACGGGATCGCGGGCCGGCTGGCCGAGCTGATCACCAGGGAGGCGACGATGGAGGCGACACTCCGCGAGCAGGTGGGCGTGCTGGGCGAGGCCCAGGGCCTGGGTCGCTGAGCCGAGGCGCAACCGGAACCCCCGCTGACCGAGGCACCCTGCCCGAAGGGGCAGATCGGGATTCCCCCCGGGCCGTACGGGAGGTCATGACCTTGGGCCGGGGGTGGGCGGATGGTGGGGGCGACCGTCACGTCCCAGGGGAGGACCAGGATGCCGTCGTACCTGTCACCAGGCGTCTACGTCGAAGAGGTCGAGGCCGGTTCGCGCCCGATCGAGGGCGTCGGCACCGCCGTCGCCGCCTTCGTCGGCCTCGCGGCGCAGGGCCCGTTCGACACGCCCACCCTGGTGACCAACTGGAGCCAGTTCACCGCCGCCTTCGGCGACTTCGTCGAGGGCTCCTACCTGGCCCACGCCGTCTACGGCTACTTCCTCAACGGCGGCGGCACCGCCTACGTCGTCCGGGTCGGCGGCCCCGCCGAGGACCCGGCCGTCCCCGCCCAGCCCCAGCCCGCCGCGGCCGCGGGAGCCGCCGGCAAGCGCGGCAAGGCCGCCCTGCCGGCCGGCCCCCGCGCCGCCCTCGGCGGCTTCCAGGTGGCCGCCCTCGAAGGCACCGGCGAGGGCCTGACCGTCGAGGTGGCCGACGCCGCCGGCGACTCCCCGGCCGAGGACGCCTTCACCCTGAGCGTCAAGCGCGGCGACCGCACCGAGGAGACCTGGGAGGTCTCCGCCAAGCGCAGCCAGCGCAATTACGTCGTCACGGTCGTGCGCGAGCGCTCCCGCCTCCTCCTCGTCGAGGACGCCGGACCGGCCCAGGCCCTGGCCCGCCCCGAGAACCAGTCGGTGGCCCTGCCCGCCGCCCCCGCCCCGGCGGCCGTCCCCGCGGTCCCGGCCGCGGCCGTTCCGGCCGACTACGCCGGCAGCTCCGCCGACCGCACCGGCTTCGGCGGCCTCGAGGCCATCGACGAGATCACCATGCTGGCCGTCCCCGACCTGATGAGCGCCTACCAGCATGGCGCCCTCGACGCCGACGGCGTCAAGGCCGTCCAGTTCGCGATGATCGCCCACTGCGAGCTCATGGGGAACCGCGTCGCGATCATCGACCCGCTGCCGGACCTCTCCCCGCAGCGCGTCAAGGAATGGCGCATGACGGGCGCCGGCTACGACTCCAAGTACGCCGCCCTGTACTACCCCTGGTTCAAGGTCGCGGACCCGTCCGCGCCGAACCAGATGAAGTTCGTGCCGCCCAGCGGCGCGATGGCCGGCATCTGGGCCCGGAACGACGAAGCCCGCGGCGTCCACAAGGCCCCGGCCAACGAGGTCGTGCGCGGCGCCGTGGACCTCGCCGTCCACCTCACCAAGGGCGAGCAGGACCTGCTCAACCCCATCGGGGTCAACTGCATCCGCTCCTTCGCGGGCCGCGGCATCCGCGTCTGGGGCGCCCGCACCCTCTCCTCGGACCCGGCCTGGCGCTACCTGAACGTCCGCCGGCTCTTCAACTACATCGAGGACTCCATCCTCATCGGCACCCAGTGGGTCGTCTTCGAGCCCAACGACGACGCCCTCTGGGCCCGGATCCGCCGGACCATCTCGGCGTTCCTCGTCAACGAATGGCGCCGCGGCGCGCTCTTCGGGCTCACCCCCGACGAGGCCTTCTACGTGAAGTGCGACCGCGAGACCAATCCGGCCGAGGGCATCGACGCCGGCGAGGTGGTCTGCGAGATCGGCATCGCGCCCGTGAAACCGGCCGAGTTCGTCATCTTCCGGCTGGCCCAGTTCTCGGGCGGCACCAGCCTCGTCAACGAATGAGCCGACCGGTCCGAGCGCACGAGTAAGGAGCAGTTGCTGTGGCCCTTCCCGACATGGACACCTCCGTCGGCCACTCCTTCGGCCTGGAGGTCGACGGGGTCGTCATCAAGCAGATCAACGAGGTCACCGGCCTCAAGATGGAACAGGACGTCATCGAGCTCAAACAGAACACCGCGGACGGCAAGTACGTCATCAAGAAGCTCCCCGGCCGCCCCAAGGCCGGCGAGGTGACCCTCACCCGCGGCCTCACCGCCGACCAGAGCTTCGAGAAATGGATCAAGGACGCCCGCTTCGGGAAGATGGCCACCGCGCGCAAGGGCGGCGCCATCATCGTCTTCGACTACGAGGGCAATGCGATCAAGCGCTACACCCTGGTCAACGCCTGGCCCAAGAGCCTGGAGATCAGCTCCCTCAAGGCGGGCGACACCAGCGTGCTGACGGAGAAACTCGTCATCACGTACGAGCAGATGGATGTGGCGTGAGGGCCTGATGCGTCGCCAGATCCATCCCGAGGCCGCCCTTCGCGGGTCCGCGGCCGTGCCGGTACCGGTGCCCGCCGGGGAGGTGTCGCAGGAGGCTGCGGTGGCGGTCCCGGGGGCCGAGGCCGGGGGCCGCGAGACCATGCGGACCGAGTTCGCCTTCGAGCTGCCGCGCGGGTACGTCGACCCGGCCGGGCAGGTGCACCGGCACGGCGTGATGCGGCTGGCCACCGCCCGCGACGAGCTGGTCCCGCTGCGGGACGACCGGGTCCGGGAGAACCCTGCCTACCTGTCGGTGGTGCTGCTCGGCCGGGTGGTCGAGCGCATCGGCACGGTCACCGACGTCCACGCCGGGATCATCGAGGACCTGTTCGCCTCCGACCTGGCCTTCCTCCAGGACTTCTACCGCCGGATCAACGCCGAGGGCCACACCCGCGCCCAGGTCACCTGCCCGTCCTGCGCCACCGGCTTCGCGGTCGACCTGGCAGGTGGGCGCCTGGGGGAATCGTGACGTACGCGACGGACACCCTGTACGACGAAGTCGCGTACATCGCCTACCACTTCCACTGGTCCATGGACACCCTCCTCGACCTCGAACACCTCGACCGCCGGCGGTACGTCGCCCAGATAGCGCGCCTCAACGCCCTCGCGGCCGGCCCCGGGGGACGGTGACGGGATGGGCGTCTGGGGGTGGCTGCGGGGGGCCGCGGGACCGTCGGCCCCGGCCGGGGCGGATGCCGCCGGGGGCGGCGGTGCGGGGCCGGACTCCGCGGGCGCGGGCTCCGGCGGGTCGGACCCGGGCCCGCGGTCCGGGGCGGATGCCGCCGGGGCGGGCTTCGGCGGGACGGAGCCGGCGCCTGGGGCGGATGCAGCCAGGTGGGACGCTGCCGGGGCGGACGCCGACGGGGTGCGGCCCGACGTGTTCGGGGCCGGTGGCCAGGGCGCCGGCCGGGTGGTGGAGCCGGACTGGCGGGAGGTGCCCGTCCAGCGCCTGACCTTCGGCGCGCCCGAACTCCTCACCGCCCCCGACTCCTTCGGCACGACCCTGGCCAGCTGGCAGAGCCCGCTCCTGTCCACCCCCTTGGGCCACGCGGTGACCGACGCAGCGCCTTCGGGACTGCTGTACGGGGTGGCGGAGCCGGTACCGGTGTCCGGGGCGGAGGCCGGGGCCGGAGCGTCCGGGGACGCGGCGGGAGGGGGCGCCGGGCCCGCGTCGGGGTCCGGGTCGGGGTCCGACCCTGGTTCCGGGTCCGGAGCCGACTTCGGCTCCGGGGGCGACCCCGGGTCCGGGACTGCTGCCGGCTTGGTGGCCGGGTATGAGGGCTCGGGGTCCGGGTCGCCGCAGGAGCGGGCGGCGGTGCCCGCCGTCCGGCCCGCGCCGCCGGGCGCCGCCCTCACCGTGGCCCGGGCGGTGGAGCTGCCGCCGCGTCCGCTGCCCGCCTCCCTGCTTCCGGCCCCGGAGCCGCCCGTACCGGGGGACCGGGACGCTGCCCGTCCGTTGGCCGGGGACGCCCCCCTCACCTCGTCCGTCGGAGCGGCGCCGTCCTTCGACGGGCCGGGCGGTACGCCCCTGCATGCGCCGGACGCAGCCGTGCAGCGCACGGCCGGGGCCCCCGGACCGTCCGACGCCGACGCCCGCGCGCCGGGCGCCGCCGGCCGACCGGCCGGCCAGTCGCCCCCCACCGCCGGCCCGGACCCGTCCGTGGTCCAGCGGTCCGCCGAGCCGGGCGCGGTGGCCGGGGACACCTCGGGCGGTGACGGAGCCGCCGCGCTCCAGCGATCCGCGGATGCGGACGCAGGCGCGGGCGTCGGCCCGTCCGCCGTCGGGCGGCCGACGCCTGCGGGCCCCGACGGGGCCGCGGTGGCCCAGCGGTCGGCCCATGAGGGCGCGTCGGCCCGGTACGACGCGGGCGGACGCCCGGTGCCCCCGGGAGTGGACGCCGCCGCGGGGCAAGGGCCGGCGGACCCGGACCCGGGCGGGACTGCCGCCGCGCTCCAGCAGTCCGTACGTGACGCTGCCCCGGCCGGCTCCGACGGCGGCGGGCGGGCCGGGCTCCCCGGCACGGACGGGGGCGGGCCCGCGCTCCAGCGGTCCGGTGAGCCCGGTGCGGGCGCGACGGCCGGTTCCGCCGCGGGGCCGGCCCCCGACGGCGGGCCCGCGCCGGCACCGGCTCCGACGGTCCAGCGGGCCGCCGGGGACGCGGTACGCCCCCTGACCGGCGCGGCACCGCTCCTGGGTGCCGGGGCTCCCCCCGGCGACCCCGTGCAACGCCTGGCCGCCGACCAGATGCCTGCCGACAGCCCCCCGGTGCTCCCGGGCGCACCCGCCCTCCAGCGGCAACCGGCCGCGGACGGAGCCTTGGAGGGCCTGCTCCCCCCGGAGGCGGCACAGGCCGTCCCGGTCCAGCGGTCGGCACCCGGTGAGCCGGGCGGCGATTCCCCGTCCGGGTACGCACCGGTCCCGGACACCGCCGCGTCCGGCGACGGACCGGACCCGGCCACCGGGCCCGGACCGGACTCGTCCGCGCCCGGAGCCGCCGCCCCGCTCGAACTCCGGCCGCTGGTCGGCGAGTCCCCGCTACCGGGCTCCGGCTCGTGGGACGCGGCCGGCGCCGCCGCTCCCGTGCAGCGTTCGGCCGCCTCCGCCGAGGGCGGCGGTGATGTGGACCCCGCCGACGCGGCCTCCGGCCCCCAGCCGGACATGTCCGGGGCCGCCGGGACCGGTGAACTGCGGCCGCTGGTAGGCGAGTCCCCGCTGCGGGGCGTCGTTGCGCAGGACACGACCACGGCGGCCGCCTCCGGCGCGGACGGGGGGCCCGGGTTCGGATCGGGTCCGGCCGGCTCCGGAGCGGAGGGGGGCAGTCCGGGGTTCGAGGGCACTTCGGGCCCGGCCGGCTCCCCGGTGCAGCGTTCGGCCGCCCCGGGCGAGGGCGACGGGCCGGGATCCGGGTCCGAGCTGCCCGCGGTGCCTGCCGAACTCCGGCCGTTGGTAGGGGATTCGCAGCCCCTGGTCCCCGGTATGCCGAGCGGCGCTCAGGCCGCCGCCCCGGTGCAGCGGGTGGTCCGGCCGGCCGGGACCCCGGAGGCCGGGCGCCCCGCGACGGGCGGCGCGTCCCCGGACCCGGCTGCCCTGGCCGCCATAGACCCGGCCGCCGTACAGCGGACCCCGCAGGCGGGCGCCCCGGTGGTACGCCCCCTGACCGGCCCACTGGCCGCCGGATCCACACCGACCGCCGGATCGGCACCGGTCGGCGCCGCCGCGCCGACCGCCTGGTCCGCACCGGCCGAGGCTCCCGAACCGGCCGACCTCCTCGCGCCGACATCCTGGTCCGCACCGGCCGACGCCCCAGCCCCGGCCCCCGCCGCCGACGCCCTGCCCGCAGGGCACCCGGACCCGGTACTCCAGCGGGCGGCCGAGCCGGCCGGGTTCCGTCCGCTCGTCGGCGGGGCCGCCCCCCTGGCGGCCGATCACGTCGGCACCCCGGACGGCACCACCCCGCCCGCCCCCCTCCAGCGCACCCGCCGCCTCGGTCTCGGCGCGCCCCTCGCCGCCGTCCCGGTACCGGCCGTCCCGGTACCGGCCGTCCCACCCCCTGCGGACCCGTCCCCCACCACCCCGCCGCCCGCGGACCCGCCCCCCGCCCCGCTCGTGCAGCGGACCGTGTCGGCGGCCGCCAGCCTGCCCCTCGTCCCCGCGTACCCCCTCCAGCGGAGCGTCCCGCTCGCCCCCGAGGGGGTGGCCGGTCCGGTCGCCCCGCTGGTCGGTGAGCGGCCGTTGGAGCTGTTCGCCGCGGCCGCTCCCGGGGGGCCGGAGGAGGCCGGGGCCGGCGCCGAGCCGGCCGTGGTGCCCGTGGAGTGGGCCCGCCCGGCGGGAGCGACGGCCGGGGCGGCCTCCCGTACCCCCGTCGGGCCGCTCACCGCGCAGCCGCCGCCCGCCACCGACCCGATCACCGCCCCGCGCCCGCCCGCCGCACCTTCACCCGGCCCCGGCGACGGCCTCCCGCCCGGTTTCCCGGCCCCCTCCGAAGGCGCCCTCACCTGGACCCCCGGCACCGGCTTCGCCCCCGCCGAACGGGCCCCGGAACCCGCCACCGCCCAACGGGCCGCGGAGGCCGCCCCCGAGCGCGCCCCCGAGCCGCCTCCGGCACCGGCACCGGAACCCGCCCCCCGGCCGGCAGCCGCAGGCGCCCCGCCCGGCGCACCCAAGGAGTCCACCGACGAGCTGGTGCGCCGGCTCGTGGGGCCGCTCAGCCGGCTGCTCCGCGCCGAGCTGCGGCTCGACCGCGAGCGGGCCGGCGTCCGCATCGACCCCCGCCACTGAGCGGCCCGCCCCCCGACCCAGCCGCCCGCCGAAAGGAACGCCGTGGCCCAGGACACCGACCCCGCCGTCAGCGTCTGCTTCATGGTCGAGATCGACAACATCAACCTCGGCGCCTTCAACAGCTGTGAGGGCCTCGGCGCCGAGGTCGTCATGGAGCAGCGCGAGGAGGGCGGCAACAACGGCTACGTCTGGCAGCTCCCCACCCGCATCAAGTACTCCAACATCAAGCTGAGCCGCCCCGTCACCAAGGACACCGAGAAGGTCACCGCCTGGCTCTCCGGGATGATCAACGGCGTGGCCCGCAAGACCGCCCACATCAGCGCCATGACGGTGGACGGCGCGGTGGTGGCCCGCTGGAGCCTGCTGGACGTGGTGCCGGTGCGCTGGACCGGCCCGCAGCTCAGCCCGGACACGGTGAAGGTCGCCACCGAGACCCTGGAGATCGCCCACCACGGCTTCCTCAACGCGGGCAGGGGCTGAGCCGGTGCCGAACACCCCGCCCGTCGCCTTCATCGCCAGCAGCCCGCCGCCGGCTCCCGCCAAGGACCCGAACGGCAACGGCGCCGCGGGCTCCCGCCCCAAGCTGGAGCGCGCGTACCTGGAGCTGCGCCAGCCGCCGCCGGACGGTGGTACGACCACCCCCGGTCCCCGGATGGGCCAGATCGACTTCCAGTTCAACCCCAAGGAGCTGACCCTCGCCAAGACCGCCAAGTGGGAGCGGAAGACCGCCAAGGGCGCCAAGAAGGCCGGGCCGGCCGAGTTCAAGGGCGCCGGGCCGTCCAAGCTCACGCTGGAGATGTTCTTCGACGCGACCGGGGTGCAGGACGACCGGGTGGTGCAGTCCGTCGAGCAGCTGCTGGCCTGCTGCGTGCCGACCGACCAGACCCACCAGAAGCAGCAGGGCGTGCCGCCCTGGGTGATCTTCCACTGGGGCGGGCTGACCGGCTTCGTCGGGTACGTCAGCCAAGTCCAGGCCAAGTACACCCTGTTCACCCCCGGCGGGCTGCCGATCAGGGCGACCTGCGCGGTCACGCTGGAGGAGATCGCCGGGCCGGTCCCGGGCCAGAACCCGACCTCCGGGGCGCTGGCCGCCCGCCGGGTGCACCGGGTGGTCACCGGCGACACCCTGGCGCTGCTGGCCTGGCGGGAGTACGGCGACCCGGCGGCCTGGCGGGCCATCGCGGAGGCCAACGCCATCGACGACCCGATGCGGCTGCCGCCCGGTACCGAGCTGCTGCTGCCCGCCGCCGAAGAACTCGGCACCCCCTGACCCGCGTTCGTCCACTCGACCCCTGGAGGCACCCCGCATGGCCGGTGAGAGCTTCGCCAGCACCCTCGCCGTCGAGGTGGCCGGAGCGCCGTTGCCCGCGCCCCTCGCCGAGCTGATCGTCTCGGCGTACGTGGACGACAGCACGCAGCTGCCGGACCTGTTCGTGCTGCGCTTCCGGGACCCGCACCACCAGGTCCTGGAGAAGGCCGGGATCACCATCGGCACCCCCGTGAAGCTCTTCGCCCGGGCCGGGGACGACGCGCAGCGGCAGTTGCTGGTGTCGGCGGAGGTGACGGCGGTGGAGATCGACCTGGACACCACCGGCACGTTCACGGTGGTGCGCGGGCTGGACCACGCCCACCGCTTCTTCCGGGGCCGCCGGGTGGCCGGCTACCGGCAGATGACGGCCTCGGACGTCGCGGTGCAGGTGGCCCGGCGGGCCGGGCTGCCGGTGGGGCAGGTGGACGCGACCCGGACGGTGTACGAGCACCTGGCCCAGCCGGGGGTGACGGACTGGGAGTTCCTGCACCGGCTGGCGGACCTGGCGGGCTGTGAAGTGGCGGTGACGGACGGGAAGTTCGTCTTCCGGGACCCGGCGCGGGCGGCGGCCGCCCCGTCGCCCTCGACCCGGCCGCAGGCCAGCCCGTACGTCCTGGAGCTGGGCCGCAACCTGCTGCGCTGCCACGCCGCGGTGACCGCGGCCGACCAGGTGCAGCAGGTGGAGGTGCGGGGCTGGGACGTGCAGGCGAAGGCGCCGGTGGTGGGCCGGGCGCCGGCCGGCACCAGCGACCGGCTGCAACTGGGCATGACCCCGGGGCAGGCCGCGGACGCCTTCGGCAAGGCGGTGTTCCTGGCCACCGACACCCCGTACGGCACCCAGGCGGAGGCCGACCAGGCGGCGAAGGCGCTGGCGGCGGACCTGGCGGCGTCGTTCGCCGAGCTGGACGCGGTGGCCATGGGCATCCCGCAGCTGCGGGCCGGTACGGCGGTGACCCTGGCCAATGTGGGCAAGCCCTTCGAGGGCAAGTACACGATCTCCGCGAGCCGGCACGTCTTCGACCCGGACACCGGCTACCAGACGTGGCTGACGGTCGGCGGGCGCTCGAACCGCTCGCTGTACGGGCTGGCCTCGGGTGGGTCCGGGGGCCTGGCGCAGGACCGGGTCGGGGGGCTGGTGAACGCCACCGTCACCGACACCCGGGACCCGGAGGGCCGGGGGCGGGTCAAGCTGGCCTTCCCGTGGCTGTCGGGGGAGTACGTCAGCGACTGGGCCCGGACCGCGGGCGCGGGCGGCAAGGGCGGCGGCGGGGTCTTCGGGCCCGAGGTGGGCGACGAGGTGCTGGTCGGCTTCGAGCAGGGCCGGGTGGACCACCCGTACGTCATCGGCGGGTTGTACAACGGCCAGGACAAGCCCAGTGCCCATGAGGGCCCGTTGGTGGACGGCACCAGCGGGAAGACCAACCGGCGCTCCCTGGTGACCCGGACCGGCAACCGGGTGGAGCTGCTGGACGCCGCGGGCGGTCCGCAGGGGGTCCGGCTGGCCACCGGCGACGGCAAGCTCACCCTGCACCTGGACCAGAAGGCCACCTCCGTCGTGGTGCACAGCGACGGCTCGGTGGAGGTCACCGCCAAGCAGAAGGTCACCGTCAAGGCCGAGCAGGGCATCAGCGTCGACGCGGGCACCGGGAAGCTCGAGCTCTCCGGGCAGTCGGTGTCGGTGACCGCCAAGACCGGTGTCCAGGTCGACGGCGGGTCGGGGCTGGTGAAGCTCCAGACCACCGGCCAGGTGGACGTCAAGGGCACCACCGTCGGCGTCAGTGGCCAGGCCAGCACCGACATCAAGGGCGGCGCCAGCTGCTCGATCAGCGCGGCCCTGGTCCGCATCAACTGAACCCCCTTCCGTCACAGAGGAGTTGTACGAGATGCCGCCTGCCGCCCGTGTCGGGGACCCCACCGGCCACCCGGGGGTGATCGGGCCGCCCGGCGTGCCCACCGTGCTGATCGGGGGGATGCCGGCCGCGGTCGTCTCGACCCCGCACATCTGCTCCTTCCCGCCGCCGGCCGTGCACCCGCCCACGGTGATCGCGCCGCCGGGCTGTCCGACGGTCCTGATCGGCGGGCTGCCCGCGGCCCGGATGGGCGACCTGGCGGCCTGCGGGGCGCCGATCGTCATGGGCGCGCCGACCGTGCTGATCGGGGGGTGAGGGGCGTGGCGGAGCAGTTCGTCGGGGCCGGCTGGGCCTTCCCGGTGCGGACCGACGCGACCGGGGCGGTGGCGCTGGTGGGCGGGGACGCGGAGATCGAGGAGAGCATGCGGCTGATCCTGGGCACCGCGCCCGGGGAGCGGCCGATGCGCCCGCAGTTCGGGTGCGCGATCCACGACTTCGTCTTCGCCCCGGCGGACGCGGCGACGGCCGCGCAGATCGCGTACGAGGTGCGGCTGTCGCTGGAGCGGTGGGAGCCGCGGATCGAGCTGGTGGACGTGGTGGTGAGCTTCGACCCAGGGGAGGTGGGCACCCTGTACATCGACGTCCGGTACGCGCTGCGGGGCACCAACGACCCCCGGAACCTGGTCTTCCCGTTCTATGTGATCCCGGACCACGAGCCGGGCGGCGGCGCGGGCCCCGGCGCGGGCGGCGCAGCGGCGGCCGGCGGATGAGCCTGCCCCGTCCCCACCTCGACGACCGCCGTTTCCAGGACCTCGTGGACGAGGCCAAGCGGATGGTGCAGCAGCGCTGCCCGGAGTGGAGCGACCACAACGTCTCCGATCCCGGGGTGACGCTGATCGAGGCCTTCGCGCACATGACGGACCAGCTGATCTACCGGCTGAACCGGGTGCCGGACAAGAACCACCTCGCGTTCCTGGAGCTGATCGGCCTCCAGCTGCATCCGCCGGCGGCGGCCCGGACGGGGGTGACCTTCTGGCTGTCGGCCCCGCAGGCGGACACGGTCCTGGTCCGGGAGGGCACCGAGGTGGCCACCCGGCGGACCGAGACCGAGGAGTCGGTGGTCTTCTCCACCTCGGCCGAACTCGCCGTGGTGCCTGTGGAGTTGGCGATGGTAGCGACCTCCTCCGGGGAGTCCGGGGCGCCGGCCGCGGACCGCGGCCCGGAGCTGGCCGGGGGCCGGGGCGTGCCCTGCTTCCAGCCGGTGCCGCGGCCCGGGGACGCGCTGCTCTTCGGGCTGTCGCGGCCGGCACCGTCCTGTGTGGTGGCGCTGCGGCTGGACTTCCCGGTGGCCGGGCACGGCATCGACCCGGAGCGGCCGCCGCTGGCCTGGGAGGCGTGGACGGGCGAGGAGTGGACCCGCTGCGAGGTGGACCGGGACGGCACCGGCGGCTTCAACCGGCCCGGTGACGTCCTGGTGCACCTGCCGCCCTCGCACACGGCCTCGGCGGAGGCGCGGACCCGGGCCGGCTGGCTGCGCTGCGTGGTGGTGGAGACCCCGGCGGGCGGCCGGGCGTACTCGGCCACCCCCGAGCTGCTGTCGGCGCAGGCCTTCACCATCGGCGGGACGGCCCCGGTGGTGCACGCCGAGCGGCTGGGCGGGGAGCTGCTGGGCGTCTCGGAGGGGGTGCCGGGGCAGGTCTTCGGGCTGGACCGGGCGCCGGTGATCGCGGGCGGCCCGCCGTTCGTGGTGGAGACGGCCGAGCCGGACGGGCGGTGGCTGCCCTGGTCGGAGGTGGCGCACTTCACCGAGTCGGGTCCGGCCGACCGGCACGTCCGGCTGGACCGGGCCACCGGCGAGGTGTCCTTCGGCCCGGCGGTCCGCGAGCCGGACGGCCGGCTGCGGCAGTACGGCGCGGTACCCGCCAAGGGGGTGCCGGTGCGGGTGCGTTCCTATCTGGCGGGCGGCGGCCGGCGCGGGAACGTCGCCCGGCGGGCGCTGTCGGTGCTGCGCAGTTCCATCCCGTACGTCGCGCGGGTGGAGAACCGCCGGGCGGCGGCGGGCGGGGTGGACGGCGAGGACGTGGCGAGCGCCCGGGCCCGGGGGGCGCTGGCGCTGCGGACCCGGGAGCGGGCGGTGACGGCGGAGGACTACGAGTACCTGACCCGGCAGGCGGCGCCGGAGGTGGCGCGGGTGCGCTGCGTGGACGCGGGCGGCGGCGGGGTGCGGGTGCTGCTGGTGCCGGCCGCCGAAGACGATGGCGAGGGCCGGCTGGAGTTCGGGCAACTGGCCTGCGAGCCTGAGCTGTTGGCCTCGGTGGCCGCACATCTGGACGCCCGCCGGATGCTGGGGACCCGGCTGCTGGTGGAGCCGCCGTACTACCAGGGCGTGACGGTGGTGGCGGACCTGGTGGCGCTGCCCGGGGTCTCGGTGGTGCGGGTGCGCCGGGCCGCGCAGGCGGCGCTGTACGGCTTCCTGAACCCGCTCTCCGGCGGCCCGGACGGCCGGGGCTGGCCGTTCGGCCGGGCGGTGCACGGCGGCGAGGTCTTCGCCGTGCTCCAGCAGGTCCCGGGGGTGGACGCGGTGGAGAGCGTTCGGCTCTTCCCGGCGGACCTGGAGACCCTGCGCCGGCTGGAGCCGGTGGACCGGATCCCGCTGGACGCCGGGTCGCTGGCCTTCTCCTACGACCACCAGGTGCGGGTGCTGCCCGGCGCGGGGGCCGGGCGGTGAGCCGGCGACTGGTGCCGGGGCTGGCCTCCCGCTATCCGCTGGGGCTCCAACTGCCCGCGGTGTACGCCGAGGACGACACCGCGCAGCGGATCACGGAGGGGCTGGACGAGGTGCTGGCGCCGGTGCTGACGGTGCTGGACTGCCTGCCGGCGTACTTCGACCCGGGGCTGGCGCCGGCGGACTTCGCCGCGCTGCTGGGGGCCTGGGTGGGGGCCGAGGGCCCGGTCGCGGCCGGCCCCCGGGGCACGGTCAGCGGGCACGCCCGGCGGGGCACGGCCGCCGGGCTGGCGGAGGGGGTGCGGCAACTCTGCGGGGTGCTGCCGGAGATCGAGGAGAGCGGTGCCGCGGCCTGGTCGGCCACCCCGCGCGGGGAGTTGCCGGGTACGGACCGGCCGGGCCTGACGGTCCGCCTCCGCGTCCCGGACCCGGAGGCGGTGGACGCGGCGGCCGTCGAGGCGTACGTCGCGGCCGCCCGCCCGGTCCACCTGCCCTTCCGGGTGGAGGTCGTCCGGGCGGCCGCCGCCCCGCCGGACCCGCGGGCCTGACCTCTGCGGGGTCAGGCCCGGCGGGCCGGTCAGCCGATCTTCGGGTACGACTTCCAGATGGCCGTGGTGCTGACGGCGGTGCGGCCGGCGAAACCGCCCTTGCCGTTGCCCGCGTTCAGCCAGGCGTTGCCGCCGGTGGTCCGGGAGACCAGGTCGGCCTTGCCGTCGCCGTTGACGTCACCCGCGCCGACCACCTGCGTGTAGGAGCCGCCCCAGTCCTTGAAGACGAGGGCGCGCGCCGTGTAGGGGGCGGTGCTCTTGCCGGTGCCGTTGTAGCGCCACAGCTCGCCGGAGCCGTCGAGGGCGAGCAGGTCGGCCCGGCCGTCGCCGTTCAGGTCCCCGGCCCCGATGAGCTTCTTGTACGTGTTCCAGCCGCCGCCCACCCGGATCCGGGAGCCGAAGCCGCCGGTGCCGTTGCCCGGGTACAGGTAGAGGCTGCCGGAGGCGGCCTCGCGGGCCACCAGGTCGGCCTTGCCGTCGCCGGTCAGGTCGCCGCCGGAGGCGAAGGCGTCGTACGCCTTCCAGTTGGTGGAGATCCGCTTGTACGCGGAGCCCGGCGTGGGCAGCGCGCCGCAGGTGGGGGTGTACATCCGGGCCTCGCCGGAGCCGGTCCTGACGAAGACGTCGTTGCAGCGGTCGCCGTCCGCGTCGCCGAAGGCCTGGAAGACGGTGTCCTTGGGCCAGCCGGTCACCAGCTGGTCGGAGGCGAGGCCGGTCGCGCCCTTGGAGAAGACCCGGAAGTTCCCCGCGGTGTTGTCCGACAGCGCCAGCACGTCGGCCCTGCCGTCGCCGGTGAAGTCGTGCCACGCGGGCAGCGGGCGGGCGGTGGTGCTCGCCAGGTAGCTGCGGTTGGTGTACCGGTCGGCCGGCTCGGCGGACTGGTCGTAGGTCTGCTGCGTCCAGGCGGCCACCGGGCGGCCCTTGTCGTCCACGGCCAGCTCGGTGCGCGGGTAGGCGGTGTCGACGCCGGTCGTGGGGGTGATGCCGGTGCCGAGGGCGGTGGGCCGGGACCAGGTGCCGTTGGCGTACGTGGCGGTCATCAGCTGGGTGCCCGCGAACGTGCCGGTGGTGTACGTCTTCTGCGCCCAGGTGGCCACGACCGCGCCGCCGGCCGCCGGGGCGGCGCGCAGGCTGCCCTGGTCGCCGACCACGGCCGAGCCGGCGATGAAGTGGGACGGGGCCCACTTCCCGGTGGCCGCCGGGCGGACCTGGTGCTCCGGGGTGCCGCTGGTGACCCAGGAGGTGCTGCTGCCGGCCACGCCGAGCACGCTGACGTCGCCGTTCGGGGCCGTCAGGAGGGTGGCGTGGCTGCGCCGGTCGGAGGACACCTCGACGGCCTCGACGGGGGCCCAGGCGGTGGCGCCGGCGGCCTTGCGGCCGTACGCGCCGTTGGTGAACCAGTGGAAGCCGCCCTGCGGGAGCGCGGCGAGGGTGACGCCCTGGGCGTGCTCGCCGAAGCCCGGGTCGACCGGCTGCTGCCAGGCGCCGCCGGCCGGGTGCTCCACGGCGCGGTAGGCGAGCTTCCAGGCCGTCGGGTCGTTCGTCTCCTCGTCCTTGTACTTCGAGTTGCCGCCCCAGACCACCAGGGTGGTGCCACCGGCGTCGACGGCGACCTCGAGGTCCTGGACCCAGTAGGTGTAGGAGTGGTCGGGCCGCTCGATCGGCGCGGGCAGGGTGTCGGCCACGACGGGGGCCGTCCAGGCGCCGTCGGCGGCGCGCTCGGTGACGGTCAGCTTCCGGTCCGCGTCGGCGAAGGCCACGGCGAGCTTGCCCGAGGCGTTGCCGGCGACCTTGAAGAAGGTGGCGGCCGGGACGGAGGCCACGGACTCGGCGGCGCCGAAGGAGGTGGTGCCGTCCGCGAGCCGGGCGAGCCGCAGGGTGACCTGCCCGCCGTCCGCGGGCTCGCGCCACAGCAGGGCGACGGAGCCGTCGTCCAGGGTGGTGAGGTCCCCGCCGGCCCGCTCGCCCAGGCCGGTGCCGTTGCCCGTGCCGGCGGCGGACGGGGCGGGCTGCGCGGCCAGCCAGGTGGTGCTGCCGGCCGGCCGGACCTGGGTGACCACCCGGGTGCCGTCGGCGGCCTTCTGCTCGAGCAGGGCGACGACCGTGCCGCCCTTGGTGTTCCTCATGCCGAGGACGTGCGTGGTGGCGGCCAGTTCCTTGGCCGTGCTCCACGGGCCGAGGACCAGCGGGCTGGTCGCGGCGGCGGCGGTGGCGGCGGCCGTGGTCCCCGGTGCGGCCAGCGCGGCGGGCGCGGCGGCGGCGAGGGCGAGGACGGGCGTGAGCGCGAGGCCGATGACCGCGCGGGACTGCTGAGACATGGGATGGCCCCCCCGGGCTGTGACGTGCCGGCGCAGGAGATCTGCGCCCGATCCGAACGGATCACCGGCAGCGTATATCAGCCAGCACCGGGGGGTCCCCGCGCTCGTCCCGGCCCGATTTCCCCAGGTCGGAAGGGGGAAATGGTTGCGTCGACTTCCAGCCACATCCGGTCCGGGCGGGGCCGGGAGGCGACCCGTCAGTCCCGCCCGGACCGCCCCGGATCCGGACGGAACGAACGAACCGGAGTGGGCGGTCTCACAGGAACTCCGCCAGCCCGTCCAGCGCGCGCAGCACCTCCGCCTCGTCCGCCGACGGCAGCTGCGCGACCACCTCCTCCACCCCCAACTCCGCGAAGTGGGCGAGCTTGCCGGCCGTCGGGTGCACGGCGTACGGGACGACCTGGAGGGACTTCGGGTCCCGGCCGGCCGCCTCCCACTCGGCGCGCAGCACCGGCAGCGACTCGCTCAGGCCCCGCCCCCCGATCGGCATCCAGCCGTCGGTGTACTCGCAGATGTGGGCGAACAGCTTCGGCCCGGCCGCGCCGCCCAGCAGGGTCCGGGGCCCGTGCAGCGGCGCCCCGCCGGCCAGCTCGCGCGGCGCCTGGGCCGGCTTGGGGAAGGCCGAGCTGGCCCGGACGGACCCGTACGGCCCCTCGTACGCGGTCGGTTCGGGCGCCCACAGCGCCCGCATCAGCGCGGTCCGGTCGCGTACCAGCTCGCGCCGGGAGCGCCACTCCACGCCGTGGTCCGCGGCCTCCTCGACGTTCCAGCCGAAGCCGAGGCCGAGGGTGAAGCGGCCGCCCGAGAGGTGGTCGAGGGTGGCGATGCCCTTGGCCAGGTCGATCGCGTCGTGCTGGGCGACCAGCGTGATGCCGGTGCCCAGCGCCAGGCGTTCGGTGACCGCGGCGGCCTGCCCGAGCGCCACGAACGCGTCCAGCGTCCGGCCGTACTGCTCGGGCAGCTCCCCGCCCATCGGCGCGGGGGTGTCCCGGCTGACCGGGATGTGGGTGTGCTCGGGCAGGTAGAGACCGTGGAACCCGCGCTCCTCCAGCTCGCGCGCCAGCCGCACGGGCGAGGGGGTCCGGTCCGTCAGGAAGATCGTCACGGCGATCCGCATGTGCTGACACCTCCGTCGAGTGGGGCCCTCAACGTACGGGGCGCACGCACAAATGCCGAGAGGAGCGCGGATGTTGCCGATCGCACACCGATTAGGTAGTCGGTTACTCATCCATTGCGGAGAGTGAGCACCAATCCTTGTCGGTGCTCGTCGGCGGGGAGGAGGTCATCGATGACCGTGCGGGAAAGACTGCTGCCCGGGCTGGTCGGCCGGGGTGCGCCGCTGACCCTGCTCGTCGCGCCCGCCGGGTACGGCAAGACCACGCTGCTCGCCCAGGCCGCGGCGGCCTTCACCGGCACGGTCCTGCGCTGGCACCCCTCCCGGGACACCCGCGGCGCGCCCGCGCTGCTGGGACTGCTGGGCCGCCGGCTGGGCCTGCCGGAGGCGGCCGGGGCACCCGAAGCGGTCACGGTCGAGTCCGTGCTGCTGGCGGTGGAGCGGTGGGGCGAGCCGGTGCTGCTGGTCGTGGACGACGTCCACCTGGTCCACGGCGACCCCGCCGAGTCGGTCCTCGAAGAACTCGCCCTCCTCGCCCCCGCCCACCTCCGCCTGATCCTGGCCGGCCGCCGCATGCCCGCCCTCAACCTCACCCGCGCCGAACTCTCCGCCACCACCGTCCTGACCGCCCGCGACCTCCGCCTCGACGCGGCCGAGATCGCCGCGGCCTTCCCGGAGGCGGTACCGGACGGGGGGCCCGGGGGAGCCCCGACGAGGGCGCCGGAGACGGCGGGCCGGGACCGGCTCCCGGGCGGGGCCGCGGGCGGGCTCCCCGAGCCGGCGGCCCGCGGCGGCGACCTCCCGGCCGGGCACCCGACGGGGCCCGCGGGCGGGCGTGCCGAGGGGGCCGCGGCCGGGTACGGCGGGCCGGGTGCGGTCGTCTCGGCCGGTCCCGCCGCCTCGGCGGGCGCCGTCGCGGAGCTGACCGGTGGCTGGCCGGCCGTACTGCGGCTCGGGGCGCCGCGGTTGCGGGCCGGGCGGGATCCGCTGGACTCGCCGGCGCTGCGCACGTACCTGGACCGGGAGGTGCTGGCCGCCCTGCCGCCGGGCCACCCGCTGGAGGGACCCGAGGCCTTCGAGGAGTACGGGATGGTGGCCGTGCCGCTGCTGCGGGCGCACGCGGCCCGGGCCGGCCGGGCCGCGAGGTCCGCCGAGCGGTGCGCGCCCCGGCCGCCGGCCGGGCTGTCGGTGCGCTGCTTCCGGCGGTACGAGGCCACGCTCGGCGGCCGGCCGCTGGAGTGGTCGGCGACCCGGCCGCGGGTGCGGGCGCTGGCCCGGCTGCTGTCGGTGCACGCGGGCCGGCCGGTGCACCGCGAGGAGTTGATGGCCGCGCTGTGGCCGGAGAGCCCGGAGCGGACCGCCGGCCGGGGGCTCCAGGTGGCGGTGTCGGCGCTGCGGACCTTCCTGGAGCCGGGCACCGACCGGGGCCGGGCGCAGGTGCTGGTGCGGCAGGGCGAGGCGTACATGCTGGTGCTCGGCGGGGCGGGCGGCAGCGACGTGCAGCAGTTCGAGGCGGCGGTGGGCGAGGGGGTCCGGGCGGCGGCCCGCGGCGAGGCGGGGCGGGCGGTCGAGGAACTGGGCCGGGCGCTGCGCCTGTACACGGGCGAGCTGCTGCCAGAGGACGGCCCGGCGGAGTGGGTGGTGCCGCTGCGGGAGCGGTACCGCGCG
Organism: Streptomyces sp. NPDC089919; assembly: GCF_040684615.1. NCBI lineage: Bacteria > Bacillati > Actinomycetota > Actinomycetes > Kitasatosporales > Streptomycetaceae > Streptomyces > Streptomyces sp. NPDC089919. Next base: position 1,794 of record NZ_JBFBGK010000090.1, on the reverse strand, counting down.
CAGGCGGTCCGGGCCGCGCACGCCCTGGCGGAGGTGGAGCTGGCCCGGGGCCACGCCGAGGCGGCGGTGGCGGCCGCCGGCCACGCACTGGCCGTGGACCCCTTCCAGGACGCGGTCTGGCGGCTGCTGATCGCCGCCCACCGGCAGGCCGGCGACCCGGCCGCGGCCCGCCACGCCGAGCGCCGGCACGCCCGGATACTGGCCTCCCTGGGCGTCCTCGACCCGGCCTGAGCCGCGCCTGCCGGTCATCGCCGCTTGCTGAACTCGAGCTCGGCGAGGGCCAGGTGCCGGGGCGGGGTCGCGGCGTAGGCGGCCCGTACGGTCACCCGCACCCGGACGACGTCGCTCACGCCCAGCCGGAAGCGGTGCGGCCCGGGCTCGTCGGGCACCCGCAGCGTCTTGACGGTGGTCCCGCCGTCCTCGTCCGTCAGGGTGACGGCCAGCTCGGCGGGCCGCCCCTGCGTCAGGAACTGCTCGGGCACCGCCGACACGCCGGGGTGCACCACGACGTCCAACAGCCGCACCGGCCCGGCGAAGTCGAGGTCGAGGAAGGCCCCGGCGGCCGGCCCGGCCTCGGCCGGGGCCCAGTACCGGTCGGTGGTCCCGTCCACGACCAGCGCGGCCGGATGGCCGCTCTGGGAGCTGGACGCGCGGACCCGGGCCGGGTGCACCTGCTCGGCCTTGCCGATCCGGTCGCGGACCGCCTCCACGGCGTCGGAGGCGTGCGACCGCAGCCCGTACCCCGCCCCGGCGAGCACCGCCACGACGAGCAAGGGCACCACGCACCCCGGCCGCCGCCACTGCCGCCGCCGCGGCCGCTCCCCGGCCAACGGCTGCGCCTTGACCCGCCGCCTGCGCCACCAAGGCGGCTTCGCCGCCACCCGGGCGTCGACCAGCGAAGCCCCGCACCGCCGGCAGAACCGCCGCCCCGGCACGTTCCCCACCCCGCACTGCCCACAGATCAAATCCCCCGCCCGAGGCCCCTCCTCGACCTCCCCGGCCCCCCCGACCACCCCGGGCACAACCCCCCGCCCCGGCTGCACCGCCCGAACAGGCTGATGCGTAGGCCGAGGCGGAATCCGCGGACCCTCCGCGCCGTCACGCCCACCGGCTCCGCCCCCGCCGGCCGCACCGGCCTTCACCCCGCCGCCTCCCCGGCCACGGGTGCCCCGGCCCCCGCCGGACCCGCCGCCTTCGCGGCCACGCGCACCCTGGCTCCCGCCGGACTCACCGCCCGGCCGGGACCCTGCGGGATCCCGGGGATGCGGAGCTGCGCCGGCCGCACCGGCCGGGCGGGATCCTGCGGGATCGCGGGGATCCGGTGTCGCACCGGCCGGGCGGGATCCTGCGGGATCCGGAGTCGCGCCCGGCGCACCGGCCGGGCCGGCACCGCCCGGTTCACCGCGATCCGGTTTCGCGCCGGCCGCACCAGCCGATGGGGTCGGATCAGCCGCGCCGGGCCCGGAACCGCCGGAGGTCCCCTCCCACTCGAGGAACGCCCCGCAGTTCCCGCAGAACTGCTCCCCGGCCCCGCACCGCTGCCCGCACACCGTGCAGTTGACCACGCATACCTCCCCCCGTCCCCACCCATCCTCACCCCCCACCCCCACCCCCACCATTCCCGTAAGGGCACCCACCCCCGCCCCCGACTGCCCTTTAGGGCGGAGCAATTCCGGGGGCGCCGGGGGTGCAGCCCAGCGGTGGGCGGGGATCCAGCCTCGCCGGGGGCGCAGAGCCAATCCAGCCTCGCCGGCGTTTGAGGCGCGGGGGTCCGGGGGCGGAGCCCCCGAAAGG